>JAPOJL010000009.1 GCA_029978425.1 Actinomycetota bacterium | reverse complement strand
GTATCTCTTGCCTTTATCGCCTTGCTCAGTGTAATTTCGTGGTGGCTTGATCTTCCATTTCGCCTCTATTCAATTTTTGGAATTGAAGCAAAGTACGGTTTCAACAAAATCACCCCGAAGACTTTCATCAGTGACACCATTAAGGGTTCAATTCTTGCAACCCTCATCGGAGGAGCGTTGCTAACTGCTGTCCTCTGGTTATACGAGAAGCTTGCGAGTTCCTTCTGGATTTTTGCTTGGGCGCTTGTTTCCGGTTTCTCGCTTCTGATGTTTATGTTCGGAACCTCATTGATCTTGCCGCTTTTTAACAAGCTTAAACCTGTTGAAGACGGGGAGTTGAAGAAGGAAATTGAGAAGTACTGTGCATCACAAGGCTATTCGCTAGGCCGATTATTTGTGATGGATGGATCCAAGCGTTCCACAAAGGCAAATGCCTTCTTTAGTGGCTTGGGAAAGAGCAAAACCATTGTGCTCTTTGATACTTTGATTGAGAAGCTCTCTACAAAGGAGATTGTTGCTGTACTTGCCCACGAGATTGGGCATTACAAGCGAAAACACACGCTCTCGATGTTTATCTTTACCAATGTTCAAACCTTTGCCACCTTTGCTCTCTTGGGATGGCTCCTTGGCTATCCAGAACTTTCCACCGCATTAGGTGCAGAGGAATCTAGCTTCCACTTATCTGCCCTTGCATTCTTCATTCTCTTCACACCGCTGAGCATCCTGCTTGGATTAATCAATAACTCCTGGACTCGCCATAATGAATATCAAGCCGACACTTTTGCAAAAGAGACCTACGACGTTGCGCCGATGCGTTCAGCATTGAAGAAGATCTCCACGGATAGCTTGGCAAATCTCTCGCCACATCCGTTGTATGTCGCCTTCAATTACACGCATCCAACGCTCTTGCAACGCCTCAATAATCTCGACTAATAAAAAAGGGGCCTGCTTGCGCCGGCCCCTTTGTGAAGGTACTTCTTAGATGTCGTAGTACAACTCGAACTCAGCTGGATGTGGACGTAGACGTACGTAATCGATTTCTGATTTACGCTTCCAATCAATCCAAGTTTCGATGAGATCCTTTGTGAAGACTCCACCTTTAGTTAGGAACTCATGGTCATTTTCGAGATTGTCGATGACCGCATCGAGGGATCCTGGAACTTGGGCGATTGCTTTTGCTTCTGCTCCTTCTAACTCATAGAGATCCTTATCGACTGGCTTTGGTGGCTCAATCTTGTTGGTGATTCCATCAAGCCCTGCCATCAAAATTGCAGCGAATGCGAGGTATGGATTCGAGGATGGATCTGGGCAACGGAACTCGATGCGCTTTGCCTTCGGGCTCGTACCAGTGATTGGGATACGGATACATGCCGAGCGGTTACGTGCAGAGTAAACAAGATTTACTGGAGCTTCATAACCTGGAACCAAACGCTTATAGGAGTTCACCGTTGGATTAGTGAAAGCAAGGAGAGATGGAGCATGCTTCAGCAGACCGCCGATATACCAACGCGCAGTATCAGAGAGGTTTGCATATCCATCGCCCCACATCAAAGGTTTGCCATCTTTCCAGAGTGATTGATGGACGTGCATACCTGAGCCGTTATCGCCAAAGAGCGGCTTCGGCATAAATGTGACGGTCTTTCCAGCTGCCCAGGCAGTGTTTTTAATGATGTACTTAAACTTCATCAAATCATCACCGGCATGGAGAATGTCATTGAAGCGGTAGTTAATTTCCATCTGGCCCGCAGTACCAACTTCATGGTGCGCACGTTCTACATCAAGACCAACCTTGGCGAGGTTGATGACCATTTGGTCGCGAAGATCAGCAAATTGATCTGTTGGTGAAACTGGGAAATATCCACCTTTAATGCGGGTGCGATAACCACGATTAGGCGTTCCATCTGGATCATTATCAATTCCGGTATTCCATGCGCCTTCATATGAATAAACTTCATAGAAACCAGTATTCATACGGGTCTGGAACTTGACGCGATCAAATACGTAGAACTCGGCTTCTGGAGCAAAGTACGCAGTATCAGCGATTCCTGTTGAACGCATGTAATCAACAGCCTTCGCAACAATCTGTCGTGGATCGCGGCTATACGGCGAATTGTCATCTGGATTTACAACTGAGAAGTGAAGAACGAGGGTCTTCTCTTTGCGGAATGGATCAAGAAATGCGGTCTCGGGTGCGGGAAGCAACTTCATATCTGATTCATGAATTGATTGGAATCCTCGGATTGATGAACCGTCAAACATCAAGCCTTCTGTAAATACATCTTCGGTAAATTGTGAAGCAGGCACATTGAAGTGATGCTGAATACCGGGGAGATCGATAAATCGCACATCGATGAGTACGACATTCTCTTTCTTGATGTAGTTAAGAACTTCTGCAGAATTCTTAAACATGGTTCTCCTGTTAGGTGGTTATCGATAGCTCGTCGCTGAGCCGAAACTGATGGGAGAAACCTAGGGCTCGGCAGTGAAAAATCCATAACCAGACTGTTACGGCTATGTTTCATGGGGCTGGAAATGGGGCAATGCGCTAGGTTGCCAGCGTGGAAAAAGCAGGTTACGGGCGCCGATTCATCGCACTCACCATCGATTGGGCAATTGCAACCTTTTCGGCGGCGCTCTTTATCCCATTACAAAGTAGTTCACTCGGGCCATCACTAATCCGCCTGGGCGTATTTGTTCTCGAAGTTGCTCTCCTTACCTCGCTGGGAGGCGCCTCTGCGGGGCAGAGGATGATGAAGCTTCGCGTATTGAGTTGGCCCGACTACCTTTTTGTAAAACCAGGTGCGATTTTCATCCGAACTTTTCTTATTGCTCTCGTTATTCCCGCGGTCGTGACTGATAAAGATGGAAGAGGTCTACATGATCGCATTACAAAAACTGTTGTAATGCGCCTGCCTTAAAGAGGTTTGGCTTAACGAGGTTTTGGCATCCTCATATTTTTTGGCATTGGCCCCTTAGGAAGTGCAATATTCATTCCACCAACTGCTTTGAGGCGGGCACGCAATTCTCGCACTTGAACTGTGGAGAGTTTTTTGGGGAATTTCTTCATCTGTCGCTGTAACTTTCGAACCGAGACTTGGCCTTCCTCATTTCCTACTAACAATTCATGCACCGGAACTCCAGGTGCAAATCGCTCCATCTTCTTCTTCTCATCATTCAGGAGAGCACGAACCGCGTAGCCACCTTCTGCAACAAGAACAATTCCTGCTTTACCAACTGCGCGATGAATCATGTCTTGAGCCTTATTGACACTGACAGCGGGAGTGATTGTCCAGCCTTTGCGAATAGACATGAGAACGCTAGCGCCAGCGCCAGGTTGTCCTTCAATAGATGCATAGGCGGCGCTGCTTGCAAGTCTGGTGAAGAAGAAAAATGCTCCGAGGAATGCGAGCGGAAATGTTAAGAATGCCGCGTAACCAGGTCGACCAAATTGTGCACCAACCAGAATGCCGATCAGCCATAGAGGAACAAAGACAGCGAGGCAGCGGAGTAGAACAAATGAATATTGTTTCGCAGCAAGTTCGTAGGCATCGCGAATAGTCTTAAAGCGAACTTTCTTGGGAGCGTTAGGGTCCTTCTTTTTACGTCCAAACATTCGCCTAAATTTCCTTTCGTTGCACTTTAGCTGCAGCAATCTCTTGCGGAGTTGGAGCAGTTCCACCAAGACGAGCTGGTGCCCATCGTTGACCAATAGGGGAGTCAGGATAATCGTTTTGAACTTGGGTTAATAACTCAGACATGCGAGCGTTCAAAAGCTTCATTGATTCATCGATATCGCTATCGGGATTTAGCGAAATGGGCTCACCAATGGATACAAAGATGGGGATGTTCTGGCGTGAGAAATTTCTCGGAACCTTTTTGGTCCAGATGCGTTGAGAACCCCACACAATTGTTGGAAGGATCGGTGCGCCAGACTCCATTGCTAAGCGCACAACGCCATTCTTCATCTCTTTCAATTCGAAACTTTGCGAGATTGTCGCTTCGGGAAAGACACCTACGATTTCACCAGCTTTCAAGGCGCGCAGCGCAGTAATGAACGAAGGCCCGCCATTTTTGCGATCCACAGCGATATGTTTCATGCCGCGCATAAGTGGCCCAGCAATAGGATTATCAAAAATCTCTTTCTTCGCCATAAAACGCACCAAACGTCCTGAGGGCAGAACCGCAGTACCTGCAAGTGCAAAATCTAAGTATCCAACATGATTCATTGCCAAGATAGCGGAGCCTTTTTTCGGTACATGCGCTTCACCATAGAAAGTGAATTGCAGTCCTAGATATTTCCAGAGGGTTTTGACGATGGCGATGATTGGGGGATACACCACATCAGCCATTGCTTACACCCGATCGAGATTCCATTGCTTGTTTATAAAGTCGACCAGCGCGATAGCTGGAGCGAACCAGTGGACCGCTCATCACGCCAAGAAATCCGAGATCTTCAGCTTCTTTGGCAAGCTCGACAAACTCCTGTGGTTTAACCCAACGTTCTACAGGATGGTGAAGCGCTGAAGGGCGTAGATATTGAGTAATGGTGATGAGATCACAGCCTGCGCTCCTCAAATCTTTAAGCGCCTGGGAAATCTCTTCTTTTGTTTCGCCCATGCCAAGAATTAAATTCGATTTAGTGATGAGTCCATACTCGCGCGCTTGAGTAATGACATTAAGGGAACGCTCGTAATTAAATGCAGGACGTATTCTCTTGAATATTCGAGGGACGGTCTCGAGGTTATGGGCAAAGACTTCAGGGCGGCTATCAAAGACTTGGCGCAATAATGTGGGGTTTCCGGAGAAATCAGGAGCAAGCATTTCAACGCCACAACCAGGAACCATCGCATGAATCTGCTCAATAGTCTCTGCATATAGCCAAGCGCCTTCATCATCGAGGTCATCGCGTGCTACACCGGTGACAGTGGCATAACGAAGTCCCATAGTTTTAACCGACTCTGCGACGCGTCGCGGTTCATCACGATCGAGAGGTTCCGGCTTCCCAGTATCGATATTGCAGAAATCGCAACGACGAGTACATGCTTCACCGCCAATAAGAAATGTCGCTTCCTTATCTTCCCAACATTCAAAGATATTTGGACAAGCTGCTTCCTGGCAGACTGTATGCAGACCCTCTCGAGAGACAAGAGAGCGAAGTGCGGTGTACTCGGGTCCCATGTGCGCGCGCGTTTTAATCCACTCGGGTTTGCGCTCGATAGGTACGGCAGCATTACGAGCTTCTATACGAAGTAACTTTCTTCCCTCTGGGGCAATCATGCAGCGCTCACTTTTATGAGCGCTTCGAAGATGTGGCGCTCTAGGATCGGTTCCACTTCTGCAATCTCGATAGAACGACCAAGTTCGCGCGCCATGGAAGTCACTTCTGCATCAGCAATTCCGCAAGGGACAATCCGATTGAAATAACTCAAATCGGGATCGACGTTAAGCGCAAATCCATGCATAGTGACGCCGCGCGCGACACGAATCCCAATCGCAGCAATTTTGCGATCTCCATTCTTGTCTCTAATCCACACCCCAGAGCGTTCACAGTATCGCTCGGCATTTATTCCAAACTCTTTGCACACATTAATTAAGGCCATCTCAATCTCGCGCACGAAACCGACTACATCATTCGGATTCTTCAAACGAACAATGGGATAACCAACTAATTGGCGCGGGCCATGAAATGTGATCTTTCCGCCGCGATCGACATCAATAACGGGCGAACCATCGATTGGTTTTTCACTCTCAAGTGTGCGACGGCCGGCAGTAAAAACAGGAGGGTGCTCCAATAAAATCAAGGTGTTATTGCGGAGCGAATCAGCAACGTCTGAGTGGATGCTGCGCTGCAATTCGAGAGCGGATCCGTACTCAAGAAGCCCAGCTTTGCTGAGGGCTATCGACGCCAATGTTGCGGTCACGCCACTAGCCTAACTTCAGTACCGCTATCTCTCTCCACGGAAGGTAAACTCACCCATCTACGCTAGGCGCGTCGGGCGCATGAGCAGAGCAATAATCGGCCTTCGCAGGTAGCCAAAATCACCTAGTAGCCACGTTAAAAGGAGTGTTGTGTGAGTCAGAGTGTTGAAAGCGCACCAAGTAAGAATCGTACAAAGGGCCGCCGCGCATTATGGATCGCGGTCGTATCCATCATCGCTTGGCTATCTATTGGTGGATTTTCTGGAGCAGCTTTCTCCAAGATCTCAACAGTTCAAGAGAACGATAACTCTGCATTCTTACCCGAGAATGCCGAATCGACGATTGCCGGAAAAATCACTGTTAAATTCGCCGATCAATCAGAGAATCTACTCCCAACCCTTCTCTTGCTCCTAGGTGACCTCAACCCTGCAACAAATCCTGAAGCTTTGGGCCGTGTAAATGAATACGCCAACACTCTTGGCGCAAAAGTCCTTCCTGAATCTGGTAAACCTTTGAGTAATTATTTTGCTCCTGGTGCTCCACTGCAAGCTATTCCATCTGCTGATGGCAAGGCGGTGCTCATCAATGTGCAACTTGATGCCAAGGTAGCTAGCGAAAACATTGATAAAGAACCAGTTCTTCCGTTACTGATCGACTTTATCCGTGAAGATATGGAGAAAAATTTCGGTGCTGGTATCGAATCCCATGTCACCGGCCCTGGTGGAATTTTTGCCGACTTATTCGGAGCTTTTGGATCAATCGATACCAAATTGCTTCAGACAACTCTTATTGTTGTTGCGATTATTCTTATCGTGGTCTATCGCTCACCAATTTTGTGGATCATTCCACTTTTTACCGCTGGAACTGCGTTGGGTCTTGCGACGATGGTCGTGTACTACCTCGCAAAAGCCGACATCATTGACCTGAATGGTCAAACCCAAGGAATTCTTGATGTTCTGGTTCTCGGCGCTGCCACGGACTACGCACTTCTCTTGATCTCGCGCTATCGCGAGGAACTGCATCACCATGAATCTCGTTATGAGGCAATGAAGATCGCGCTGCGTGGAGTGGTAGAACCGATTGTGGCTTCGGGATCTACTGTCATCGCAGGTCTTATGGTTCTGCTCTTAAGCGATCTTTCAAGTAACCGTGGCCTTGGTCCCGTTGGTTCTATAGGCATTGCTTCAGCGATGTTGGCCGCTCTCACATTGCTACCCGCCCTTCTCATAGTTTTTGGTCGTTGGATTTTCTGGCCCAAAGTTCCCAAATTTGATGATGAAGATGAAAAGCTCTCAGGTATGTGGGCAAAGGTTGGAAATTTCGTTGATCGCAAACCACGAGCAATCTGGGTAACCACGGCGCTCGTACTTATTGTCTTTGCCGGATTCTCGACAACTCTCAAGTCAGATGGGTTAGCACAGACTGACGCATTCACTACCCGAACCGATTCTGT
Source organism: Actinomycetota bacterium (assembly GCA_029978425.1). Next base: position 8,882 of record JAPOJL010000009.1, on the reverse strand, counting down.
TATTGGTTTAGAGAAATTGGGAGAGCACTTCCCAAGTGGTGAAGGAACTCCGGTGGAAATCGTGGTTGATCAAGGAGATCTCGCAGCTGCTACCGCCGCAATCAAAACCGTGAAGAATGTAGCAAACGTTGTTCCGGTAACTCAATTAGATCCTGCGACGCGACAGCCGACTGCCGATCTCAAGATCGTTGACGGGAAAGTTTTGCTTTATGCAACGCTGAGCGTTGCTCCAGATTCTGTGGAAGCGAAGGAAACCATCCCAGTTCTGCGCGATGCCGTAAAGAAGGTCAATGAAAACGTCTTGGTCGGTGGCCAGACTGCTGTGAGTTATGACGTAGATCAATCCTCTCGTCGGGATAATCGCGTCATCATTCCTATAGTTCTTGTACTGATCGCAATCATTCTCGGACTTCTCTTGCGAAGCATTTATGCGGCTGCGCTTCTGCTCACCACTGTTGTGCTTTCTTTTGCGGCAACTTTGGGCGTGTGCGCGCTGGTATTTGAACATGTCTTTGGCTTTGCTGGAACTGATGCCTCATTCCCGCTCTTTGCCTTCGTATTCCTCGTTGCACTCGGTATCGATTACAACATCTTCTTGATGACGCGAGTTCGCGAAGAGTCATTCAAGATTGGTACTCGAGCTGGAGTCATCAAGGGACTCACTGTCACAGGTGGCGTTATTACCTCTGCGGGAATCGTTCTGGCCGCAACATTCGGAGTTTTGGGCGTTCTTCCTCTCGTATTTCTTGCCGAACTAGGTTTCGCCGTTGCCTTTGGAGTTCTGCTAGACACCATCGTGGTTCGCTCACTCCTTGTTCCAGCATTGGTACGAGAAATTGGTCCAAAGATCTGGTGGCCATCAAAGCTGCAGCATCAAGAGAACTAATTCTTAGATGCGCGCAGGAATTGTCGGTTACGGCTTAGCTGGTCGATATTTCCACGCTTCTACGCTGGTAAGTGCCGGTTTTGATGTTGCCGCAATCTGCACTCGTTCACTCGAGAAGAAAGCAATAGCGCATCAAGACTTTCCTGGGGCGATCTTGGTCAATTCCATCGATGAATTAGTTGAGGAAGATCTCGATCTTATTGTCATTGCATCCACCAATGATGTTCACGCTGATCATGCGAAAGCTGCTATAGATGCCGGAATCGCGACAGTCGTAGATAAGCCCATGGGGCGTGATTATTACGAAACTCTTGCGCTCTTTGATCATGCAGATATGCGTGGTGTTCCTATTACCGTCTTCTTCAATCGACTCTGGGATTCAGATGCGTTAACGATAAAGAAAGCGCTGCGCGAAGGCGTGCTTGGAAATGTATTCCGCTGCGATTCACGTTTTGAGAGATTTAGACCAGAGCTCAATCCGCAGGCATGGAGAGAGAATTCTTCACTCGAAGTTGGCGGAGGATTACTACTTGATCTTCAAACGCACTTAGTTTCAACGGCGCTAGATTGGTTTGGCCCCGCGGAACTAGTCCATGCCTCCGTTCGTGAGATACGTGGCGCTGCAGATGATGATGTAGTGCTGGTACTCAAGCACGATTCTGGAGTGGATTCATATCTATCAGCAAGCGCCATTGTGGGAGCACCTGGTCCAAAACTCCGGCTCAACGGCGATAAAGGTTCTCTTGTTATCAGCGAGTTAGATCACCAAGAAGAGCTTCTTCGCAAAGGATTCAAAGCTAAGCCTGGAATCTGGTTACCGAGCGATGACATTAAGAGCGAAGCACGTATCTTCAAAGGCACCGACTCATTCAGCTATTCAAGTGAGCCAGGCTCGTATCCAACCTTCTACGCCAAAGTTCGTGAAAGTTTGGAGATTGGATCGGAACTGCCGGTATCTCGTGACTTTGCTTTGAGCGTTGCTCGTCTCATCGACAAGGCTCGGGAGATTTCTACTCGCTAATGCGCTCGGTCATTATCGTTGGTGCTGGACTTGCGGGTCTCAATTGCGCCCAAGTCCTTAGCAAGAAAAATTATCACGTAACAATTCTCGAATCCTCTGATCGCGTAGGTGGACGCATCAAGAGTGATTACATTGATGGCTTTACTTGTGATCACGGTTTCCAAGTCATTAATCCGAAGTATTCAGAATTACAGAAAACCGGAATAGTGCCCGAATTGCAGATGCAATCCCTTCCTAAAGGTTTCGACATCTCTATCAATGGTAGGGAGTTTCGAGTAGGGGATTTTCGAAAGCACGTTCGCTACCTCCCTGGTGATCTCTCCTCAGAAACCGGAAGTATGCGAGAGAAACTCAACTTCATTCGATTCTTAGCTTTTCCTGGCGAAGATCGACCTTTAGGTGAAGCGCTAGAGAGTTCTGGACTTTTTTATCGCAAAGTTCTGAAGGGATTTCTCGATGGGGTATTTCTCACCGACGCAGATCACGTGTCTTCTGAGATGGCTCATGAACTTTTGAGATGGTTTGTCCAAGGTTCTCCAGGAGTGCCAAAGAATGGAGTTGGTGCTCTTCCAACCGCACTACAAAAGGATCTAGAGATTCAATTCAATTCTGAAGTTATTCAGGTAAAAGATGGATCGGTGCTAACCAACACTGGAGAACTAAAGGGCGACTTTATAGTGGTAGCTACTGATGCGATTCAGCGCAGGAAGTTGCTGGGTGGGGATATCGTCGCAATGAATTACTCTGCAACGTGGTATAACGCAATTGATAGCGATCTCATCTCCAGCAAACATCTACGTGTGGCGACGAAACCACCATTAATCAACTCTGTTGTAATTTCTAATGTCGCCCCCAGTTACGCACCCGAAGGTAAATCTCTGATCTCATCAACTATTCTCCGCGAGATCACCGCCTCCGAGGCGGATATCGCGGTGGCCGATCTTTGGGGAATCAGTGAAAGAGAGATGGAAATGGTGGCGAGATATGAAATCCCGCATTCACTGCCGCGCCACTTGCCTGGCAAAGGATTACAGGGCCAACAGCGCTTGTCTGAGAAACTATTTATTGCTGGGGATGATCGAACTTTTCCCGCTCAACAAGGCGCGTTATTAAGCGGTCGTCTCGTTGCGGAAGCAATTATTGCTGATCAATAAGTGCAGAAAGCGCCGGAGCGATATGCGGGTAATCAAAACTAAAACCAGCATCGTTGAGTTTTTGTGGAATAACTTTCTTTGAGCCAAGAATTTCAGTTGAGAAACCACCCAATGCAATCTTGAGAGCAAACGACGGAACGGGGAAGAGCGCTGGTCGGTGCATGGCGCGCGCCAGAGCCGAGGTAAATTCCTGATTAGTTGCGGGATTAGGAGAAGTTAAATTAACCGCGCCTTCGATCGGTTTCTCTAAGAGGTAACAGATTGCCCGGATGTGATCATGCAAAGTGATCCACGACCACCACTGTTTGCCATTTCCTAGCTTTCCGCCGAGTCCGAACTTAAAGAGTGGCAACATCTTTCCGAGCGCACCACCAGTGGGATCCAGTACCAGACCGGTGCGAATCTTTACTACTCGCGTATCGGTAGCGAGATCAGCAGCCGCTTCCCATTCTTTGCAGACTGCTGCAAGAAAATCATCACCTGGGCGATCGTTCTCCGTTACGGCTCGGTTACCGGTTTCTCCATACCAACCAATCGCGCTGGATGAGATGAATACTTGTGGCTTCAGTTGGGATACCGCATGAGAGATTGCAGTTGTGCCTAAAAGCCGTGAATTAAGAATTTCAGCGCGATATTTCTTGGTCCATCGTTTATCTCCAACATTTGCGCCAGCAAGATGAATGATCGCATCGACTCCTTCAAGGGGAGCAAGATCTACATTTCCCGTGCGTGGATCCCACGAGACTTCATCAGGTGAGACGACGGGGCGTCTAACTAATTTCTGGACGGTATGACCTTCGGATTTGAGATGGCCAATCAGCGCAGTTCCAATAAGTCCCGAGGCGCCGGTCACGGCAATTCTTTGGGGGAGAGACATTAGAGTCCTAGATCAGATTCAAAACGACCTTCTTCAAGTCGCTCCTTGAGCGTTCCTAAGAATCGAGCAGCATCTGCGCCATCAACGATGCGGTGATCGTACGAGAGTGCGAGATAGACCATGGAGCGAATAGCAATCGTTTCTCCGCCATCTTCACCTTTGACAACCATTGGGCGTTTGACGACTGCGCCAACTCCAAGAATTGCAACCTGAGGTTGATTGATGATGGGAGTATCAAAGAGCGCACCACGAGACCCAGTATTTGTGATGGTGAATGTTCCACCGCCAAGATCATCAGGAGAAATCTTGTTATCGCGAGTACGTGTTGCAACATCAACAATGCGACGAGCGATACCGCCCATATTGAGATCGCCAGCATCCTTGATAACGGGAACAAGGAGTCCACGATCGGTATCGACTGCGATTCCTAGATGTTCAGCACCGTGGTAGGTAATTTGTTCGCCTTCAACAGAGGCATTAACAACAGGGTGTTGTTTCAACGCTTCACACACTGCAACTGCAAAGAATGGGAGGAATGTGAGCTTGACGCCTTCGCGCGCTTCAAAACTTGCTTTCGCCTTTTCCCGCAGACGCGCAATCTTGGTGATATCGACTTCAATGACCGTGGTGAGTTGTGCGCTGACCTGAAGAGATTCCAGCATTCGCGCCGCAATAACTTTACGGAGACGTGACATCGTGACGGTTGTGCCGCGAAGTGGTGATACAGCTACTGGCGCTGCCGCGCGAGGAGCGCTTGGAGTCGACGGTGATGAAACCGTTGGAGCAGCTGCAGGTGCACTTGGGCGTGCGACAGCAGCGAGAACATCCTCTTTGCGAATTCTTCCTCCGACGCCAGTTCCTTTTACCCGTGAAAGATCAACGCCATTTTCCGCAGCAAGTTTGCGCACGATGGGAGTTACATATGAATCATCAAGAACGGATGAACCTTTAGCTGGTGAAGGAGCCGGAGATGCAGCAACAGGCTTGGGAACAAGTGGTGGTGGTGTCTGCGGTGGAGTTGGGACTGCCTTAGGTGTGGCAACTGGAGCGACAACTGGTGTAGCAACTGGTGGAGCAGGTGGAGTTACCGGAGCTGCAACCGGCGCAGATCCAGAGGCGCCAATAGATGCCAGACGAGTTCCGACTGCAACAGTGGAATCCACGGGAACATCGATAGAGAGCAAGACTCCTGATGCAGGAGATGGAATTTCAGTGTCGACTTTATCTGTTGAAACTTCGAGTAGCGCTTCATCAACATTGACCGTTTCGCCAACTTTCTTCAGCCAGCGGGTAACAGTTCCTTCTGTTACAGATTCACCAAGAGCTGGCATAACAACGGGTGTTGCGTTTCCAGATGTCGTTGTGGGTTGTGGAGCGCTGACAGGTGCAGCAGCAACGGGCGCTGGAGTCGGAGTTGGTGCTGGTGTTGAAACTTGTGGGGCAGCTGGTGTTGCAGGAGCTGATGCACCATCAGCGATAAGAGCAAGTTCTGCTCCTACTGGCGCAACGCTATCGACAGCGACCAGAATCTTTTGTAGAACTCCCGCGGCAGGAGATGGAATTTCAGTATCGACTTTATCTGTTGAAACTTCGAGTAATGGTTCATCAAGTGCGACGTTATCGCCTTCGGCTTTGAGCCAACGCGTAACGGTTCCCTCAGTAACGCTCTCACCGAGAGCAGGCATCTTGACTGAGAAAGTCATTGCTATTTCTCCGATCCGTTTACGTCAGTGATGAACAGGGCCCGATTATCCATGCGCATGAAGTGGTTTTCCAGCCAACGCGAGATGCGCTTCTCCCATGGCTTCTGAGAGTGTTGGGTGAGCGTGAATAAGAGGTGCAACATCAGCGGCATCTGCTTGCCAGTTAAAGATGAGTTGGGCTTCGGCGAGTAGTTCGCCAACGCGAGAGCCCACCATATGAATTCCCAGAACGGGTCCACCTTTTTGAGAGACCAGTTTTACCGATCCAGCAGTTTTGAGAATCTGTGCTTTTCCATTTCCTGCCAAATCATAATTCAACTCAACGACGTCATAGCCTTGTGCTTTAGCCGCAGCAGTAGTGAGCCCCACTGAAGCAACTTCAGGTTCAGAATATGTAACACGAGGAACGCCGTCATAATTAATTGGACGCGGATTTAAACCTGCAATTTCTTCAGCAACAAGTATGCCTTCGCCAAATCCGACATGAGCGAGTTGAAGCGTTGGAATCAAGTCTCCGACCGCCCAAATGCCTGGAATATTAGTGCGGCACTTATTGTCAACGAGAATGTATCCGCGCTCCATCTTGATGCCTTGCTCTTCATAGCCAAGGCCATTTGAAACAGGTCCGCGACCTACAGCAACGAGAAGTAGTTCAGCTTCAAAATTCTTCCCATCTTCCAAAGTTACGGTGACACCTTTGCCGCTCTTTGTAGCGCTCTTAAACTTTGTGCCAAGTTCAAAGTTGATACCGCGTTTACGGAACGCGCGCTCTAACTGCTTGCTTGAGGATTCATCTTCTAGCGCCACAAGGTGAGGAAGCGCTTCAATAATCGTGACGTCCGCGCCAAAAGATTTCCATACCGATGCAAATTCGCATCCGATAACGCCACCGCCAAGAACGATGACAGATTTAGGTACATGGGTCATGTGCATGGCGTGATCACTTGTGACGATGGTTTTTCCATCAACCTCGAGACCAGGCAGAGATTTGGCATATGAGCCAGTTGCAAGAACGACATTTTTTCCGGTGTATTTCTCACCATTGACTTCAACGGTGTCGCGCGAGACTAACTTTCCGGAACCTTCAACATAAGTGATATTGCGGGATTTCACTAAGCCTTGCAGTCCTTTGTGAAGCTTGGTGATAACGCCATCTTTATAAGCATTCACTGCGACCATATCCATAGAATGGAATTCAGCTTTCACTCCAAACTCTGAGGCATGACGAGCGCCATCTGCTATTTCACCCGCGTGAAGGAGGGCTTTTGTGGGAATACAGCCGCGGTGTAAACAGGTGCCACCTAACTTGTCTTTCTCAATCAATACAACGCTGAGACCAAGTTGAGCCGCTCGAAGCGCACACGCATAACCGCCGCTTCCGCCGCCGAGTACTACTAGATCAAAGTTCGCCACAATCAACCTCGCAGATCATTGAAATTTCTATGGCCCTATCCTGCCAGCATCAGCGAGATGCCATGGACTCCGCCAGCGCGACGAGAGTGCGAAGTGCGACACCTGTTCCGCCCACCGGGGTATATCCGTGAGGCTTTGCATCGTTATATGCGGGACCTGCAATATCGAGATGGAGCCATGGTAGTTCTGGAGCCACAAATTCCTTGAGGAAGAGTCCAGCAACCAACATGCCACCCATGCGATCTCCAATATTTGCGATATCTGCAACAGGTGAGTCAAGAGAGGCGCGAAGCTCTTCGGGTAGCGGCATCGGCCAGAATTGTTCGCCAGTTGATTGCGCAATTTTTAGGAATGTATCGGAGAACTCTTGATTATTTGTCATGACTGCGCTCGTGCGAGTTCCTAACGCAACAACTTGAGCACCAGTGAGAGTTGCAACATCAACGAGCCCATCAAGTCCGCCAGCTTTCTTGCCAACCTCTGCGGCTTTCATCATCGCATCAGCAAGAACAAGTCGACCTTCAGCATCGGGATTGAGAACTTCTACAGTCTTTCCGCCATAGATGGTGATGATGTCACTTGGACGAGTTGCAGTATCGCTCACCATATTTTCGGCAAGTGGAGCCCAAGCATCAATTGCGATGGGCAATCCTAATTCTGCAATCGCAAGGGCTGCAGCAGAAACTGCAGCAGCGCCGCTCATATCTGATTTCATCGCTTCCATGCCTTGTGCTGGCTTAAGTGCCAGTCCACCGGTATCAAAAGTGATGCCTTTCCCGACGAGCGCATATCGTTTTACATTTTTCTTCTTTGGCGTGTAAGAGAGATGAAGTAGACGAGGTGGATTAGCTGAACCTTGTCCCACTCCGATAATTCCACCGTAACCAAGTTTGCGCAGCTGCGTATCGTTGAGAATCTCAACTTTCACACCAGAACCTGCAGCAAGTTTCTTGAAACGTTGTGTAAATGAATCAGGCGTGAGGTGGCTTGGAGGAGTGTTAATGAGGTCACGAACGATGAATGTGTACTTTGCGACTATTTCGCTACGACGAAGAGATTTTGTGTATTCGCTCTTTTTTGCACTCTTGCTATAAATCGAAATCTTTCCGAGTGGAGACTTTCGATCGGCTTTTGAAGTTCCGCGGAACTCATCGAAGGTATATGCGCCTAGTAGCGCTCCCTCGGAGATTGCGGCAAACTCTTCAAGATTGGAGTGTGGAAGTGCAAAGGTTGCAGATGAGTGTCCCGCTAAATTTCTCGCAGCTGCGCCGGCAGCTCGACGTAGCGTTTCGTGCGCAAATCGATTGTTGGATGGCGCCTGGCCGAGTCCAGTAAGAACGATCAATTTCGAGGCGCGGCCCGGCAATTTAATTACTTCATCAGCAGCGCCAGAAGCACCTAAATCGTCAAGTGCTTCAAGAAGTGATGAGACATCTACCTTGAGATCACCGCTGTGCAGATTGAATTGAGGAGATTTCTTGGAACCTCCTGATGATTTCGAAAATCCGATGACAAGGACATCATCAATAACAGAGCTATCAGTCGCACGAATTGAGGGCATTGGGCTAGGTTATTGGAGTGAGCAAATATTCGCCATTACACCAATTCCACCTTGACGCTGGGGCCAAACTTGCAGACTTCGGCGGTTGGGAGATGCCTATTGAATATCCCGCACTCTCCGGTGGTGGCGTTCTCAATGAGCATCGCGCAGTTCGCGAAACGGTTGGACTCTTTGATGTTTCGCACCTTGGCAAGGCCATGGTCTCGGGTGTGGGTGCTTTGCAGTATTTGAATTCTGCCTTCACTAATGATTTGAACCGCATCAAAG
>JAPOJL010000099.1 GCA_029978425.1 Actinomycetota bacterium | reverse complement strand
GGTGTTTATCCAAGTTTGATCCAACAATTCCAAGTGAAGCCAAGCGAATCTTCTAAGGAAGCCCCTTACATCGAAAGAAATATTGAAGGTACCCGCGCTGCTTACGGTCTAGAAAATGTAGAAGTTAAGGATTATCAAGCAACTATCGATACTTCTGCTGGCCAACTCGCAAATGATGCTGCGACGATATCGAACATTCGCTTGATGGATCCGAACGTTCTATCTGCAACATTCCGCCAGCTCCAACAGATCAAGCCTTATTACACCTTTACTGATTCTCTTGATATTGATCGCTACACAGTCGATGGTAAAACTCGCGATATGGTCGTTGCCGTTCGTGAAATCAATATCGAAGGTAATCCGAATCGAAACTGGATCAACGATCATTTGGTCTACACCCACGGTTTCGGCTTTGTTGGCTCATTTGGTAACTCCCAAGATGTAGATGGCAAACCAGTCTTCTCCGTTGGCGATATTCCACCCAAGGGCAAACTCGGAGACTTCCAACCACGTATTTATTTCGGTGAGAACAATCCTGAGTACTCCATTATCGGTGGAACAACCGATGGCAAAGAAGTTGAATTCGATTATCCAGATGATGCTTCTCCTAATGGGCAGAAGAGCTATACCTACACTGGAAAAGGCGGAGTCCCCATGGGCTCAATCTTCTCTCGTCTACTTTTTGCCATTAAATATCAAGAGCAGAGAATCTTGCTCTCTAATTTGATTAATGCTGATTCAAAGATCATCTTTGATCGCGTTCCTCGTGAACGAGTTGCAAAAGTCGCTCCGTGGTTAAAACTTGATGGCGATCCATATCCTGCGATTATTGATAACAAAGTTGTCTGGATTATTGATGGTTACACCACAAGTGCGGGTTACCCATACTCACGCACGGTAGATGTTTCAGGTGCAACTACAGATGCCCTCAACATCAACACTAATCCGTTGACTGCGGTTCCAAACTCAACAATTAACTACATTCGAAACTCCGTGAAGGCGACTGTTGATGCTTACGATGGAACTGTCACTCTCTATGCGTGGGATGAGAAGGATCCAGTTCTTGCGACCTGGATGAAGGCATTCCCTAATGTCGTTAAGAAGAAGTCAGAGATGTCAGATTCCTTGGTATCGCATGTTCGATATCCAGAAGATCTCTTCCGCGTCCAGCGCGATGTTCTATCGCTCTATCACGTGAAAAATGCCAATGCTTTCTATGGTGGACAAGATTTCTGGCTCGTACCTCGCGACCCATCAACTCTTGGTGCAAATGCTGGAGCACAACCTCCGTATTACTACACCTTGCAACTTCCAGGTGAGAAGAAAGCTTCGTTCTCTATCACAACACCTTTTGTTCCACGTGGTGGCCGTGAAAACCTCTCAGCTTTCGCAGTTGTGAACTCAGATCCTGGTGAGGACTATGGAAAATTCACAGTTCTACAACTACAGCGTTCCACGAACGTTGCCGGTCCTTCACAAGTTGCCTCTAACTTTGAAGCGAATCCAACAGTCGCGCTCTCACTATCACTATTGCGACAGGGTGGCTCTGATGTAGTACTTGGAAACTTGCTCACGCTTCCTGTCGGTGGCGGACTTCTCTATGTACAACCTGTTTATGTTCGCGCGACCGCAAATGCCGCTGCATATCCACTGCTTCAGAAAGTGCTCGTCTCTTTCGGCGAGAAAATTGGATTTGATGACACTCTTCAAGGTGCGTTAGATCAAGTCTTCGGTGGAAATTCCGGAACCACAACCTCAACGCCACCAAGTGGTGGAGGTTCGACATCAACTCCTGGAACAAATAGAGATCTTGCAAATGCACTTGCAAGCGCGCAACAAGCGCTACGTGATGCACAAGCGGCGCTCGCTAAAGGTGATTTTGCAGCATATGGAAAAGCGCAAGATCGTTTGAAAGCAGCAATCGAAGCAGCGGTTTCAGCACAGAACCGTTAATCGTTTTGGAGTAATCGAGCGCAACCTCTACGATACGGATAACCGACGCGGGGTGGAGCAGCTCGGTAGCTCGCTGGGCTCATAACCCAGAGGTCGTAGGTTCAAATCCTGCCCCCGCTACTTAAGAAAAAAGGCGCTTAGAAAACTAGGCGTCTTTTTTATTTTTCGGGTCAGACATGCGGCCCGCATGGCCAATTGCAGATGGATCGCGCTTGGACTTGATCAAGCTGGCTACTGTGGAGATCAGGAGAATCGCGC
>JAPOJL010000098.1 GCA_029978425.1 Actinomycetota bacterium | reverse complement strand
CGACGAGCCAGTAAAGCTTGAGCCCTTCAAAGGGAGCGCGATGGGTATATCTAAAGATGATGTAGGCAAAGAGCCCCCAGGTCACAAGCGCATTTGAAATGTGGCCACTCGGATATGCCATTCCATCGGTGAACATACAAACATCAAAATTCTCTCGCGCTTTACAACGCCCAAATCCAATCTTTGCTGCTCCAACAAATACATTGAGGAAAACTAGAGAAAGAAAAGAGAGATTGAGTGGCCGCCATGACTTGAAGCGGCGACTGATGAGTGTTGCAGTGATAAGAAGAATCGATGCAGTAACCCAACGCAAGCCGAGGTCGTCAATACGTAGAACAATAAAATTCGTGGATCCAGTTAACTTTGGACGTTCAATTTCGGCGATATATTGATCAAATCTATAAAGTAGACCTTGGTTGATGACATCTAAGGTGACTAGAACGAAACCGAAGGTCAAAACTGCACTCCACCTCAACGCCACATTCATTTCGTGGCGGCGATGCTCGTAGCGTTGGTCTACGACATCGTCGAATAGATCATCAGATTTAGTGGTCATTCCACTGTCACCGATTTTGCAAGATTACGAGGTTGATCGACATCATTGCCGCGTGCAACCGCCATTTCATAAGCAAATACTTGGAGTGGGACGATCGAGAGAATGGGTTGAAGTAGTTCGTGTGACGCAGGAATTCGAATCAAGTGAGGGACTTCAAGCATTGTTGAGGAATCGGCGATCGCAATGATCTTTGCGCCACGAGCCTTTACTTCTTGAATGTTGCTCCGCATCTTTTCGGAGATCTCACTTGAAAAGGGCGGCAAGATTGCAATAACAGGAGTTCCCTCTTCGATGAGTGCAATAGGGCCGTGCTTTAACTCGCCTCCGGCGAATCCTTCAGCGTGCATATATGCCAACTCTTTTAGTTTGAGAGCACCTTCAAGCGCTGCTGGATATCCGACATGTCGACCTAAGAATAAGACTGATGAGGCGGATTTAAATCCACGAGTCATCTCACGTAATGGTTCAACAGTTTCAAGAATTTCTTCCACTTTATTTGGGAGGGCAAGAAGTTCTTCACGGAGTACCGAAATTTCATTCTTACTCAAGGTTGTGCGTTCTTGGGCAAAGTAAAGTCCAACGATGTGAAGTGCAATTATTTGTGTGAGTAACGCTTTCGTAGAAGCCACCGCAATCTCAGGGCCAGCGTGGGTATAGATCACTCCATCTGATTCACGAGGAATAGTGGAACCCATCGTGTTACAAATCGAAAGAGTTCGGGCGCCAAGTTCTTTTGCATGACGTAGCGCCATCAAAGTGTCCATCGTCTCACCCGATTGGGAGATAGTTATGACGAGAGTTTTCTTAGAGAGAACTGGTTTGCGATAGCGAAATTCAGAAGCGAGCTCAACATCAACCGGAATCTTTGTCCACTCTTCAAGGGCGTATTTTCCAATGAGCCCTGCGTGAAACGCAGTTCCACAAGCAAGAATGAGAATCCGATCGATATCACCTTTTAAATCCTCAAGCTCTTTGCACTCAATAGAACCATCAGCGCCAAATCGTCCGAGCAATGTGTCAGCGATGGCTTTAGGTTGTTCAAAAATCTCTTTCAACATGAAGTGGGTAAAGCCACCTCGTTCTGCAGCCTGTGCATCCCACGTTATTTCATAGGCCTTAGGAGTTATCGCTCCACCATTGAGATCGGTAACGGTGACTGAATCGGGAGTCACCTCGACGACTTGATCTTGGCCCAATTCCAGGGCTTGTTTGGTGTGCGAGATAAATGCAGATACATCAGAGGCAAGGAAATTTTCTTTTGTTCCGACTCCCACCACCAGCGGTGAATTTCTCCGCGCTCCGACAATCACTTCAGGTGAATCTGAATGAACTGCCAGAAGAGTAAATGAACCACGCAGCTGCTTACATACTGCCCGCATAGCAGCAGCTAAATTCTTACTCTTTCCAAATTCATCGCTCAGTAAATGCGCCACAGATTCCGTATCAGTTTCCGAGGTGAATTTATGGCCACGCTTCTCTAAGTCAGCTTTGAGTTCAACATAGTTTTCAATAATGCCGTTATGGATGACTGCTAATTTTCCATCATTAGAAATGTGTGGGTGAGCGTTGGTATCTGTGGGTCCCCCGTGAGTGGCCCAGCGAGTATGGCCGATTCCCGCAGTTGATTTCTCATAAGAATCAGTTAGTGAATTCTCTAAATTATTAAGTTTGCCGGCTTTCTT
>JAPOJL010000097.1 GCA_029978425.1 Actinomycetota bacterium | reverse complement strand
GACTCCACATCTCCTGATTCTGATTCTCCTGATTCTGATAAGAAAGGAGGCAGCAAATGAGCTACATCGAAATTAAGTGCGGCGATGTTTTAGCATCGGTCGTATTCATTATTGAAGGCGAACTCAATGAGATTCCGCAGGCAGATGCCATCTCAAACCACATCACAACATGTGCTCCATGTGCTGCCGAAATCGAACACGAACGCGCTATGCATCAGATGTTGCAAGATGTCTTGAAGCGCTCATGTAACGAGCAAGCACCTGATGATCTCCATGAAAGCATCCATCGCCAGCTACGTGCACAGATGGCGGGGGCGCCTAGCGTTGTTACCCAGTTCAGCATGACCGAAATTTCTATCGAGATTGATGAATTTGGAAATGTCGAACATCGCGAAATCCAGATCGAACAGACGCATATCCAGCACTTTATCGACGACGAGGACTAGTCTTTTTTAGCATGAGACCTGCAGATGAAGTCCTCGGCGCTGTTGGTTTCTCTGTGATGACAGTAAGACCCGGTGATACCTGTGTGACTATGGGAGTCTCTGATATTCCTGTTGTTGCGCCATCGATTTACCTATCTCTCATGGAGAGCGCATGTGTTGCAGCGCTTGTTGAATTTCTCGAACCAGGAGAGACAACATTTTTAAGCCATAGCTCATTAGAGATTGTTGGCTCAGCAACTGCGGGAGTTGAGATTCGCGCAAATGCACGAGTGATCAATGTTGAAGGTCGAGAGATAACTTTGGAATGCGATGTTTATGATGGAGAGCGCCACTTAGCGCAAGCAGAAATAACAAGGGCGACAGTTGAGCGATTATCTTTCCTCGCTCGCACTGCCGCCCAATCGCTGATTAATTAGTACTAACTAAGCTTTCTTGGTCTCCCAGAAAATTTCAGCAATCTCATCAATCTTGGCGATCAATTGATCTGCAACCTTCACATCTTGAGTGCCCTTTGTTCCGGCTGCTCCAGCTAACTTGGTCGCTTCATTGAAGAGGCCGTGAAGTTGTGGATACTTTTCAAAGTGAGGCGCCTTGAAGTAATCGGTCCAAAGAACCCATAGGTGTTCCTTTACCTGATGTGAGCGCTCTTCTTTAATAGCAACAGAACGTGCGCGGAAATCAACATCTGGATTTGCAGCATATTTTTCCATGCATGCCTTAACAGAAAGCGCTTCGATTCTTGCTTGTGCTGGATCATAAACGCCACAAGGAAGATCGCAATGTGCAAGTACAGTAATTTTTGGTGTGAATATATTTCTCATGAGAGCGAGACTACTGCAGGTCTCACTAGAATTCGACTCGTGGCAAAGTACGCATCGATGGTGCTTGATGGTGACTCTATGGAGCCCACCTATCGCTCTGGTGATTGGTTAATGGGGCGCTGGGCAAAGTATTCGCTCACAGGTTGGAATCGCATCAAAGTTGGCGATGTTGTTGTCATTGAAAGAGATGAACAACCAGGCATTTTCTATGTGAAGCGAGTATCAGAGACTCGTGCATCCGGTGGCCATATGCCAACGATTTATCTGCTAAGCGATAACCCTGATGGAACAGATTCCAGAACATGGGGGTGGCTACCCATCACTGCAGTGCGCGCAAAAATTGAATTTAGATTAAAGAAAGCGCGCGCTTAGTAACTACTAACTAATCTAGCTGAACCAGAATCTAGCGAGTGAAGGCTTCAACAAGTAAAGCTTTGGCTTCATCTTCATGTAAGTGATGATTGCCCGTTGCAGGGGAAGCGGCAGCGCGACGAGAAATTCGGCGGAGCACGCGAGCATCTACTGCAGTTCCACCGATTGCTTGTGTGGTGCTGAGTGCAATATGTGGCCATGGACCTTGGTTTGCAGGTTCATCTTGCACCCAGAGCAAGTTGGCGTTCGGATGCTTCTTCGCTTCAACTTCCATTTGCGCAACTGGAAGTGGATAGAGCCGCTCAACGCGCACAATGGCAGTGCTGCCATCATTCAGGCGCGCACGTTCTGCAACGAGATCGTGATAAATCTTTCCTGAGCAGAAAATCAATCGCGTTGCATTCTGTACTTCATGATCACCGATCACAGGTAAGAAGGTTCCTGATGTGAAATCACTGATGGAAGATGCAGCTGCCTTCAAGCGCAACATTGATTTAGGAGTGAAGACAACCATGGGACGGCGCTTTGGATTGGCTGCGTGGAAACGAAGGAGATGGAAATAAGAAGCAGGTGTTGATGGCTGCGCTACCGTCATATTCTTTTCAGCGCAGAG
>JAPOJL010000096.1 GCA_029978425.1 Actinomycetota bacterium | reverse complement strand
TGGACATCCTTGCGCACCGCATTGCTGTGATGCAGAACGGCCTCTTGGTTGAAGAAGGCGAGAGAGATGCAATTCTCAACCACGCGAAGGATCCTTACACTCAACGTTTGATTGCCGCTGTTCCTGTTCCAGATCCTGCAGAACAGAAGAAGCGCCGCGAAGCTCGCTTGGCATCTAAGAAATAAAGACAATAATGGGGGCATGACAAAGCCCGTTTCATTATCTGCATTTGGTCTCTCCCGTGAATACGGGTACATGCAACATCAAGATCCAGTCCGATCACTCTCCTCTGCAAATGAAGCTTGGGATGAGATGGCGCGCAATTTGCCGAAGTACCTCATGGGTACTGATTTTCGTTCGCGCGTGAAAGCGCTCCCGCCTTTCAAGATGGATGCGTTGACGAATGAAGGCGAAGTGCGACGCGCGATGTTGGCGCTCTCATATATCGGAATGGCTTACCAGTGGTCTGAGAATGAAGCGGCCCATGTGATTCCTGCAATTCTTGCTAAACCTTGGTACGAGTTAGGTCAGAAAGTTGGCCGCCCACCAATTCTTAGTTATGTCTCGTACTCTATCGATAACTGGTATCGCCTCGACCCTAAGAAAGAAATTGAATGTGGCAACATCGCACTTCTTCAATGTTTTCTTGGGGGGCAAGATGAAGAGTGGTTCATCCTCATTCATATCGACATCGAGAAAAAAGCTGGTATCGCCCTTCACGCTATTGAACTAGCGCAGAACGCTGTTGTTGCTAATGATGCCGATGCACTTGATAGCGCGCTCACACAGCTCCGTGATGGGATTAAGAGTATGTATGACGTTTTGGCTCGGATGCCAGAAAAATGCGATCCTTATGTTTATTTCCATCGCGTCCGTCCTTACATCTTTGGTTGGCGCAATAATCCAGCTCTTCCAAATGGCGTTGTTTATGAAGGCGTCGATGCCCTTGGTGGAAAAGGAATGACGTATCGTGGCGAGACCGGCGCACAGAGCGCCATCGTTCCTTCCCTGGATGGAGTCCTTGGAATTGACCATGAACGCGATGAACTCCGCGAGTACCTCATGGAGATGCGCGAATACATGCCACCGAAGCATGTTGCATTTATTGAAGCGGTTGAAGCCGGCCCCTCAGTCCGCGATTTCGTCAAGAAAGTAAACCGCCCCACGACGACTGCGCTCTTCAACGAATCAGTTGAGCTCGTGGGCGATTTCCGCGCCATGCATCTGGAATATGCGGGCCAATACATCCACGCCCAGGCCCAAAAGGCCCCAGGAAACCCTTCGGCAGTGGGTACCGGCGGCACCCCGTTCATGATTTATCTGCGTAAGCACCGCGACGAGACTAAGTCGCAGACGCTCTAAATCACCAGATCCGAACGCGCTCGCTCTCATCCATAAATAGAGCATCGCCGGGCTTAACGCCAAAAGCGTTATGAAATTCGTTGAGATTTTTCAGAATCTGATTACAACGAAATTCACCCGGTGAATGTGGATCTGTGGCAAGACGTACCTTCATCGCCTCGGAACGAATCTTGGAGCGCCAGATTTGGGCGTAGCCAAGGAAGAAGCGTTGATCTCCAGTAAAGCCATCGATAATAGGAGCTTCTTTTCCGCCGAGGGCAATCTTGTATGCCTTGTAGGCAATTGTTGATCCACCGAGATCTCCGATGTTCTCACCGATAGTCAGAGCACCATTTACTTTTGTATCAGGAACTTCTTCGGGAGCAAGGGCGTTGTATTGCTCAATTAATTTTGAAGTCCGCTTTTCAAATTCGGCGCGATCTTGGTCGCTCCACCAATTTGAAAGATTTCCGTCGCCGTCATAGCGCGAACCTTGATCATCAAAGCCATGTCCAATTTCATGTCCAATTACTGCGCCAATACCGCCATAGTTAGCAGCATCATCGGCTTCAAGATCAAAGAACGGTGGCTGCAAAATTGCCGCTGGAAAAACAATCTCATTCATGAGCGGGTGGTAATAAGCATTGACGGTTTGTGGCGTCATCAACCATTCGGTTTTATCGACAGGCTTTCCGACTTTCTCATACTCATAATCGCCGCGGAATTTAGAGATACGAGCAAGGTTGCCCAATAAGTCTCCGCGTTTGATTTCTAATTTCGAGTAATCACGCCACTTATCTGGGTAACCAATTTTCGGCGTGAACTTCTTGAGTTTCTCGAGGGCTTTGGCCTTGGTCTCATCAGTCATCCAATCCAACGAGTTGATGCTGACGCGGTAGGCCTCTATTAAATTG
>JAPOJL010000095.1 GCA_029978425.1 Actinomycetota bacterium | reverse complement strand
CACTTATCTGTGAACGCCTGGTTGATATCGACGAAGGTCTACAAGAGTGGCGTTATCGACATGTGAAGATGGTCGAACGCACCATTGGACATAAATCAGGAACGGGTGGCTCTAGCGGCGCTGATTACTTAGCTTCCACTTTGTTTAAGCCAGTATTTCCGGATCTCTGGGAGATTAGAAGTAAGTTTTAAACCTTTGAAAGCTTGAGTGCTATTCCAAGCTCTTCATCGCCAGCTTGAAGCGAACTGTCTCTTTCAAAGGAAAGCGCTAGGACTTCTTCACTAATCCAAGCCTTGCCGTCTTCAATAGCGGAGGCTGATGCGGCATCAGAATTCCATCTCACGTTAATGCGATCGCTGACATCGAATCCTGAGGCTTTGCGAGCATCTTGGATTGCGCGTATGGCTTCGCGGACAATTCCTTTTGAAATGAGTTCCGGAGTAAGAGTGAGGTCGAGTGCAACGCTCTCACCGGAGTGGGAAGTGACAGCCCAGCCAGTTCGGGGCGTTTCAGTGATGACAAGATCTTCTTCAGTTACGTCAGCGACTGAACCGTCTCCGTAAGGAAGTGAGAATGCGCCGTGAGTTCTGACTTCAGCGACAAGTGCCGCAGCATCTGAGGAAGAGATTACTTTTGCAATTGCTTGGACATCGCCGCCGAATTTTGCGCCGAGGCTGCGGAAATTAGCTTTGATAGAGATATCAACAAGTCCTGATCCGGCGCTTGATAGATCATCAAGGTTTTCAACATTGAGTTCATCTGCAATTTGATCGCGAAGTTCAGTAGAGAGCGACTTCCATGCAGGTGCGGCGATAAGGGCGCGAGAGAGAGGCTGGCGAATCTTTACTTGTGATTGGGCGCGGGAGGCGCGACCAAGTTCTACAAGTCTGCGGGTAAGTGCAACATCTTTTGACAGCTGCGCATCGATCGATTTCTTATCCGCGACTGGGAAATCTGCGAGGTGAACGGACGCAGGGGAGTTGGGTTCGACAACGCGGATCAACTTCTGCCAGACGTGTTCGGTGATAAATGGAACCATCGGCGCCATTAAAAGAGTTACAGTCTTGAGGCAGTGATGCAACGTCGATAAAGCGGCGCTATCACCATCCCAGAATCTGCGACGCGAGCGGCGGACATACCAATTAGATAAGTCATCAACAAATGTTGCAAGCGCTGCGCCAGCTGCTTGAGAGTCGAAATCATTGAGGGCAGCATCAACGGTGACGATGAGTTGATTGAGTTCGCTGATGATCCAGCGATCCATCGTGGAGAGTTGTGATGAATCAGAAATTGGTTGAGGGCTGTAATTCGCTGCTGATGCATATAAAGAGAGGAAAGAGACAGTATTCCAATACGTGAGGAGCGTTTTACGTACTACTTCTGAGATTGCATCATGACCTACGCGGCGAGCGCTCCATGGAGAGCCAGCTGCGAGCATGTACCAACGCACCGCATCTGCGCCATGTTGATCCATCAGCGCCATCGGTTCGAGAACATTTCCCAGGTGCTTGCTCATCTTGCGACCATCTTTATCAAGGATGTGGCCGAGACAGAGCACGGTCTTATATGAAGATTTATCAAAGACTAGGGTCCCAATTGCCATCAGCGTGTAGAACCAACCACGCGTCTGGTCGATGGCTTCACAGATGAAGTCCGCGGGATAAGCCTCATTGAATTTCTCAACTGAACCTGGTTTGTGTGGGTAGCCCCATTGTGCAAAAGGCATAGCTCCAGAGTCATACCAACAATCAATAACCTCTGGAGTGCGAAGCATTGTGGCAGAACATTCTCTGCACGCGAAAGTTATGTCATCAACATAAGGTCGATGAAGTTCAAGGTCGGTGAGATCAAGTCCAGCGCGCTCTTGTAATTCTTTTCGCGAACCAAAAGATTCTTCATGTGCATTCTCACAGCGCCAGATAGGAAGTGGAGTTCCCCAGTAACGATTGCGAGAGAGGGCCCAATCGATATTGTTGTTGAGCCAATCACCAAAGCGTCCCGTCTTGATGGTTTCCGGATGCCAATCAGTGGCAGCATTTTCCCGCAAGAGCGCATCTTTAATCTTCGTGGTGCGGATATACCAGGATGGTTGTGCGTAATAGATAAGAGGTGTGTGACATCTCCAGCAATGCGGATAGGTATGTTCGTATTGCTGATGGCGATAGAGGCGACCAGAATTTTTCAGTTCTTTAACGAGTGGCTTATCGGCTTCTTTGAAGAAGAGACCTCCAACAAGATTCACGTTTTCGTCAAAGTGACCATTAGGCAAGATGGGATTCACAACAGGAAGGTTGTAACGACGGC
>JAPOJL010000094.1 GCA_029978425.1 Actinomycetota bacterium | reverse complement strand
CTAACTTTCTTACTTCTTCTCTTCGTATTTGGAGCGATGGCGGCATCTGCGATGCCGTTGATTGTCGGTATTACTGCAATCTTGGGAACTTTCTTAGTGATGTATCTATTGACACTTGTCACCGATGTCAGCATCTTTGCTCTCAATCTCACAACAGGTTTGGGGTTGGGATTAGGTATTGATTACGCACTTTTGATGGTAAACCGTTTCCGAGAAGAGCTAGCTAAAGGTTTGGATAACGAGAGCGCAATTGTGAATACCTTGCGCAGCGCTGGAAAGACCGTCTTCTACTCTGGACTTACTGTCGTTCTTACCTTGATCTCACTCACGTTCTTCCCACAAAACTTCTTGAAATCCATGGGGTATGCCGGCGCTGCCGTTGTTGCACTTGCTGTATTGGGCGCACTTATTCCACTTCCAGCGATTTTGACCCTGATGGGTTCGAAGATCAATAAAGGCGTCGTTCGCAAGAACGCAATCGTTCAGAAAGAGGATGGCCGCTGGGCCCGGGTCGCTCGTTTTGTCATGCGACGTCCTGTGAGCGTTGTTACCGCTTCCCTTGCAATTCTCTTCGTGATGATTGCGCCAATTACCAATATCAAATTTAGCCAAATTGATAGCGGAGTTTTACCAAAGTCTGATCGGGCTTATATCGCTTCTCAATTCATCGCAGATGAATTCCCTGGTCAAGAGAGCAACCCCATCGAAATTGTCTTCCCGAATGGCGCTTCTCAACTTGATGAGATCAACGCTTTCATTACTAAAGTTGCAGCTACCCCTGGAGTTATTCGCGTTGGCCAACCCGAAGTTGTCGGAGCCAGCGCCCGAGTTGTTGCAATTCACTCGATGCAACCCAGAACTCCAGAAGGAGAAGAGTTAATTCTCAAACTAAGAGATATTTCTGCTCCTGAGGTAACTCTCATTGGTGGAGCTGCTGCTGATTACGCAGATACACAAAGTGCAATTTCAGAGACTCTTCCTGCCGTTATTGGCTGGATTATGATTACAGTCTTGCTATTACTTTTTGCATTCACTGGATCCATTCTCTTGCCAATCAAGGCAGTGATTCTTAATTTCACTTCCCTCGCGGCCACCATGGGTATTTTGACCTGGATTTTCATCGATGGAAACTTCAAGTTTCTTGTCGGTGACTTTAATGAAACTGGATCGCTTGATACCAACACTATGGTGCTTATCGCTGTTGTGGCATTTGGTTTATCTATGGACTACGAAGTCTTCTTACTCTCTCGCATCAAGGAGGAACATGATGCTGGGAAAGCAAATGTCGATGCTGTTGCCCTGGGCCTCCAGAAATCAGCCCGCATCATTACCGCCGCTGCATTTATCCTGGCTGTCGTCTTCGCTGCATTCGTCATTAGCGGCGTTACATCAATCAAAATGATGGGCTTCGGTGTTGCATTTGCGATTCTGCTTGATGCCACACTCATCCGCGCATTCCTCGTACCGGCGTTAATGCGCCTCTTTGGTGAATGGAATTGGTGGGCGCCCCGCTCATTAAAGCGTTTCCAGATAAATCACTGACCTAATTCACGCAGGTAGAATCCTGCGGTGGATTTGATCGCAACGCTGCAATGCGCAGACCAACCCGGCATCGTGCATGCGATGACGAGTTCCGTCTTGGCCGCATCGGGCAACATCATCGAGAACCAACAGTTCACCGACCCTGTCACTAACACCTTTGTGATGCGGACTCGCTTTGAGACGAACTCCTCGCTAGAAAAAGCTCGTGAGGTTCTGGTAGATGGATTAGCGAAGTTCAACCCTGTTCTCAACCTCCGCGATAACGCCACCCCGAAGCGCGCCCTTGTGATGGTCACAAAAGAGAGCCACTGCCTTCGCGACTTGCTCTATCTACTCGAACTTGGAGAACTGCCTATCGAGATTCCACTCGTAGTGGGAAATCATGATGAATTGAAATCACTCGTTGAATCCCATGGCATCAAGTTCAAGCATCTTCCAGTCAGTGCTGAATCAAAAGTAACCGCGGAGAAAGAATTGCTTTCTATTGTTGGTGCAGAAAAAATTGATTTCGTCGTTCTTGCCCGCTACATGCAGATACTTTCTCCAAGCTTCTGTTCCCAGCTTTCCAATCGAATCATCAACATTCACCACTCATTCTTACCTGGATTCAAAGGTGCAAAGCCTTATCACCAAGCGCATGAAAAAGGCGTGAAAATCATCGGCGCGACAGCGCACTTTGTGACCGAAGATCTCGATGAAGGTCCCATCATTGAACAAGATGTTGCCCATGTAACGCACACATCATCTCCTGAACAGCTTATTGCTATC
>JAPOJL010000093.1 GCA_029978425.1 Actinomycetota bacterium | reverse complement strand
ATTTAAGTTTTGTAGGAAAAAATTATACAGGTTTTTCTCAAGCAATTGGAGAAAACTTTTTACATTTATTAGAAAATTTTGCTAGTTCATTTGTTGATCGACCAACAAAACCAGTTCTAGGGCAACTTTCATAAATAGATACGGAACGCCCCACAGCACACCTACGAGCGCAAAGAGCGCCCATCCTTTACGTGACATTGATTAGATCAAACTCCGATATAGATTGATGGTTGTTGTCGCAACCTTATCCCATCCAAAATCCGCAACCGCACGATTTCGTCCCGCTTTACCTAGTTTATTTGCTAGCGATGTATCGGACATCACTTGATTAATTGCAGCAGCGAAATTACTTTCAAATAATTCGCGATTGTCCACATAATCAACAAGTAATCCAGTCTCTCCATCTACAACTACCTCAGGAATTCCACCAACTTTGGAGGCCACTACTGCGGTTTCGCAGGCCATCGCCTCAAGATTAACTATTCCGAGTGGTTCATAGATTGAAGGACAGAGAAATGCCTGTGCGTGAGTCAGTAACGATGTGAGCTCTTCATGAGGCAACATATCTTTTATCCAAACGACATTTCCACGTTCACCCGAAAGCTCTTCAATAAGTGATTCAACTTCTGCGCCGATTGCAGGCTCATCAGGACTTCCAGCAGCCAGCACCAGGGAATATTGCGGCGAAACTTGACGCCAAGCTCGTAGTAAATGTGCCAGACCTTTCTGCCGAGTGATGCGACCAACAAAGAGAGCAAAAGGACCTTTGATTCCATATTTCTCTATAGGTGCAAGATCAACGTTAGGAGCAAATCTCGTTGTGTTGATTCCATTAAGGATTACATGAACACGACTAGCGTCAATGTTGGGATATGCAGACAGAACATCTTTTTTCATACCTTCGCTTACCGCAATGATTGCGTTCGCATTTTCGTAGGCAAGCTTCTCAACCCATGAAGAGATCTGGTAGCCGCCCCCAAGTTGCTCTGCTTTCCATGGACGAAGAGGCTCGAGAGAGTGGGCAGTAACAACGTGGGGAATGCTAAAAATCTTTGAGGCAAGATAGCCCGCCAAATTCGCGTACCAGGTATGAGAATGGGCGACGTTGACTCGATTGAGTTGAACGGCCATGTCGCTATCAATCAGGAGCGCTTGCAGCGCCGGGTTAATTTTTGTTAACTCTCCACCAACTTCGTAACTGAAGGCATCGCTGCGCTTGGGTCCAAAGCAGTGAACTTCTGTAGAAATCTCGGGATTTACGCTCAGCGCGCTCACCAGATTAGAAACATGTACTCCCGCGCCACCATAAACGTGAGGTGGCCATTCCTTGGTAATCATGCCTACCGTGACCTTCTTATTACTCACACACCAAGAGTATCGTTAGGGCATGGCGCGCTTAGATCTTCCACTAGGAATTGTGCTTGCTGGTGGTGAAGGTAAGCGCCTCATGCCGCTCACAGCAGATCGTGCAAAGCCTGCAGTTCCATTTGGTGGCTCTTATCGTCTTGTTGATTTTGTACTCTCAAATCTCGTTAATGCAGGATTTTTACGGATTGCCGTTCTTACTCAATATAAATCTCATTCACTTGATCGCCACATCACTACGACATGGCGCATGTCTAATCTACTTGGCAATTACATAACCCCGGTTCCTGCCCAACAACGCTTGGGACCACGCTGGTACACGGGAAGTGCTGATGCAATCTTGCAGAATTTCAACCTCATCCATGATGAGAATCCAAAACATGTAATCGTCTTCGGAGCAGACCACGTTTATCGTATGAATCCTGATCAGATGTACCAACAACATCTACAAACTGGTGCAGGTGTTACAGTCGCTGCAATTAGAGTGAAGCGCAGCGAAGCTTCTGAATTTGGAGTAATTGAATTAGCTGATGATGGAATTACCATTAAAGCGTTCCATGAAAAGCCAGCAAATCCTCCTGCTATGCCAGGTCATCCAGATCTTGCTCTAGTTTCAATGGGCAATTACATCTTTAGACGAGATGCGATGGAAGAGGCGCTCATTCTTGATTCTGAAGATGCTGATAGCCGCCATGACATTGGCGGAAATATCATCCCAGCGATGACAAAAGCCGGAATTGCAAAAGTTTATGACTTTGCCCATAACGAAGTCCCAGGAGAAACGGAACGAGACAAGGGTTATTGGCGTGATGTAGGTTCAATAGATTCTTACTTTGATTCACATATGGATTTAATATCGCCACTACCGATTTTCAATCTATATAACCGCCAATGGCCGATACTCACGAATCCACCATCACTACCACCAGCTAAATTCTCAGAACGTGGCATAGCTTTTGATTCGGTCGTAGGTGC
>JAPOJL010000092.1 GCA_029978425.1 Actinomycetota bacterium | reverse complement strand
CGACGCAAGTTTTCGATTTCAGTCTGGAGATTTATTCGATCGCTTTCAGCTCCATCAACGCCGATGCGTTCACCTTTAGGGAGTTGACCTTCGCGTCCTTCAAACCAATTAACAATAATGAGTTCTTCATCGCCGGAAAGTTCTTCCTCTTTCAAACGCGGCGCTTCGATTTTATTTGTTACAACGACTATGCGGTCTCGATACACAACAACATCCATGCAGGAGAGTTCTAAAGTCGTCGGGATATGCGCTCTGCCGCCGATAATCCAGGCCACATTTGCGCCTTTTTTCAGAACTACCGCATCGAGGCCCTTTGCCTCTAGTAAAGCCTTGATTCTGGCTCGCTTTTCGCGTTGTTCGAGGAGGCGACTCATAGGAGAAACTTACGAAAGAAGTGGCGAAACGTCGATACCAAAACGAGCCAGGTTTGCCCGGCCACCATCTACTTCAGTCAGTACAAATGGTTTTCCATCAGGAGCAATGCAATAAGTATTTTCAAAGTGCGAACCATGGGATTTATCAACAGTAACGACAGTCCAATTGTCATCAAGAACTTTGGTTTTCTCGCTTCCCATAGTGATCATCGGCTCGATTGCAAAGACCATTCCAACTTCAATAGTTGGGCCATGTCCGGCTTTTCCATAATTGAAGATATGTGGCTCCATATGCATCGCAGTTCCGATGCCATGTCCACCATATTCGCGAAGAATTCCATATTTGCCTTGAGCGTTTGTGTACTTCTCAATCTCGTGGCCAATATCAGAGAGTTTTGCTCCCACTTTTCCAGCTGCAATTCCGACCCACATTGACTCTTCACATACATCGAGCATCTTCTGTCGCGCATCATCAATGGGATCAACAATAATTGAGAACGCTGCATCGCCATGCCAACCATCGATGACTGCGCCACAATCCACCGACACAATATCGCCTGGCATAATCATGCGATCACCAGGAATGCCATGGACAATCTCATCATTGACTGAGACGCAGATCGTTGCGGGATACCCGTGATAGCCCTTGAAGTTTGAAGTTCCACCACCGCGTTTGATATTTGCTTCAGCAATCGCATCGAGTGCGCTTGTGGTGATTCCAGCCTTGATATTTGCTTTCACTAATTCCAGAGTGCT
Source organism: Actinomycetota bacterium (assembly GCA_029978425.1). Next base: position 1,213 of record JAPOJL010000092.1, on the reverse strand, counting down.
GCGAACTAAGAGACCGGCTTTGCGCATGGTCTTGAGTTGATCCAAAGTCTTGATCTGGATCGCCATGATTTAGCTCAGTTTCTGGGAGAGAGCGCGGATAGCGCCCGCTGTGATTTCATCTACTTTGCCGACGGCAGGAATGGTGATTAAGAGTCCTTCGTGGCGATAGAAAGCAATAATGGGCGCGGTTTGTTCGGCATAGACTTCTAAACGGCGCGCAATGACATCCTCTTTATCGTCATCACGTTGATAGAGCTCTCCACCACAGGCATCACACTTATCTTGTTGGCCTGGGAAAACTTTTCCGCATCCTCGGCAGGTACGTCGACCTGAAAGTCTCTTAATAATCTCTGCATTTTAAATTGAGAGCTCAAGCGCTGCATCAATAGGTGTTTTCTTCTCTGCCAAGATCGCACGGAGCACTTCTGCTTGCGCAACATTGCGGGGAAATCCATCAAGTAAAAATCCGTTAGCAGTATCGGAGTGAGTTAAACGATCTTTGACCATTGCGTTGGTAACTGAATCAGGAACCAGCTCACCTTTATCCATGTAGCTCTTGGCTTGTAAGCCAAGCGGAGTTCCTTCTTTTAAATTTGCGCGGAAGATATCGCCGGTAGAGATATGTGGAATGGAATAGTGCGCGGCGAGGTGTACAGCTTGAGTTCCTTTACCCGCACCTGGTGGTCCAACCAGGATTAAGCGCATTAGCGGAGGAATCCCTCGTATGAACGCTGTTGCAACTGGCTTTCAATCTGCTTTGCAGTATCAAGACCAACACCGACAACGATGAGAATCGCAGTTCCACCAAATGGGAAGTTCTGTGATGCACCAAAGAGCACCAGCGCAATAATCGGAATAATCGCAACAAGCGCTAGATAGAGAGAACCTGGCGCAGTAATGCGGTTGAGGACATATTGCAGATAATCACTCGTCGGTTTACCAGCGCGAATACCTGGGATAAAACCACCGTATTTACGCATATTTTCCGCGGTCTCTTCTGGGTTGAAAGTGATTGCCACATAGAAGTATGCGAAGAAAATAATGAGGAGCGCATACGCCGCGATATAAATCGGGTGATCACCTTGTACAAAGTTGGAGGAGATCCATACCGCCCATGGCGCAGTCGAGTTAGTGAAGTTTGCGACCAAGGATGGGATGTAGAGAAGTGATGAGGCAAAGATGACAGGGATAACGCCTGACTGATTTACCTTGA
>JAPOJL010000091.1 GCA_029978425.1 Actinomycetota bacterium | reverse complement strand
GCCCTCTAGCGAAAGGCAATCAATGTCATTTAAGGTCGGCGAAACCGTTGTTTATCCCCATCACGGAGCGGCTCTCATTGAAGCAATCGAGACCCGGACCATCAAAGGCGAAGAGAAGATCTATCTAGTACTTAAGGTTGCACAAGGCGATCTCACAGTACGAGTCCCAGCAGAAAACGTTGACTTGGTTGGCGTTCGCGATGTTGTTGACTCCTCAGGTCTTGAAAGAGTCTTTGGTGTTCTACGCCAGCCTTACACCGAAGAACCCACAAACTGGTCGCGTCGCTACAAAGCTAACCTAGAAAAGCTTGCATCTGGCGATGTCATCAAGGTCGCTGAAGTTGTTCGCGATCTTTTCCGTCGTGATCTTGACCGCGGTCTATCTGCGGGAGAGAAGCGCATGCTTGCAAAGGCACGTGCGATTTTGATTTCCGAACTTGCGCTCGCAGAAAATACTGACGAAGCCAAGGCTGAATCAATTCTCGACGAGGTACTCGCTTCTTAATTCGCTCTCACCAGTGAGAGTCTCATGAACCACACACCAACAAGCGCTGCCATTATTGCTGGCGCTGGCATGGGACATCGTCTTGGTGCAGATATCCCAAAAGCGCTCATTCACATTGATGGGGTAACTCTTGTTGAACGGGCATTTGCTTCACTTTCTACTGTTGTCGACGAGATTGTGATTACTGCTCCTGCTGGTTATGAAGAACAATTTCGCGCCATCGTTGGCGACAGTGCAAAAGTTATTACGGGTGGAGTACTTCGAAGTGACTCCGTCAATCTTGCACTGAAGTCACTGTCGCCGACCATTAAATATGTATTGGTTCATGATGCTGCGCGAGCCCTTGCTACATCTGATCTCGCTTCTCGAGTATTAAGTGAGTTAGAAAAAGGTGAAGCTGCGGTGATCCCGGCGCTCAACGTCATCGACACCATCAAGGAAGTTGATCGAGATGGTTATGTGCGAAATACCCCAGATCGCTCAATCTTGAAGGCAATTCAAACCCCTCAAGGATTTTCGGTAGATGTTCTCAAGCGCGCACACGAAGCAAGTCAGGATGCCACCGATGATGCAGCTTTAGTAGAAGCGCTCGGAATTAAAGTGAAGACTATTGCTGGCGAAGCCCGCGCAATGAAGATCACTAACCCTGAAGATATTGCAACTGCTGTGACGTTATTGCGACCAAGTAATTCGGAAATTCGCGTTGGGGTTGGAACCGATGCCCACGCATTCTCATCAGATCCTTCTAGACAATTGTGGCTGGCTGGAATTTATTGGCCCGACGTTGTTGGCGTTGATGGACATTCTGATGGTGATGTTGCAGCGCATGCGATCTGTGATGCGCTCTTTAGTGCAACGAGTCTAGGTGATCTTGGATCTAACTTTGGAGTTTCTGATTCCAAATATGCGGGAGCATCGGGTGCGATGTTGTTAAGCGAAACTCTTTCCCGAGTTACTAAAGCTGGTTATGAAATCGCCAATGTTGGAGTTCAAATAGTCTGCAACAAGCCAAAAATCGGAACCAGACGAGCTGAAGCAATCGCAGCGCTTTCACAAGCGCTCGGTGGTGCCGCAGTATCTGTTACTGCAACGTCGACTGATGGACTTGGTTTCACTGGCGAAGGAAAAGGTATTTCTGCGATTGCGACTGCATTGGTAGTGAAGAAGAAATAAGATGACGGCCGTGAATTCACTCAAGCTCTATGACACTGCAACTCGCGCAGTCCGAGATTTTCAGCCCCTAAAAAAGGGCGAAGTCTCAATGTATGTATGTGGAGCCACGGTTCAAGCGGCGCCACACGTCGGCCATATCCGTAGCGGAGTGAACTTCGACATCCTTCGGCGATGGCTCATGGCCTCGGGATATAACGTCACTTTTATTCGTAATGTGACTGATATTGATGACAAGATCTTGCATAAAGCGATTCATGAGGCAGCGCCGTGGTGGGCGGTCGCTATGAAATATGAGCGCGCCTTTGCAGATGCGTATGACGCTCTCAATGTTCTACCGCCAACATATGAACCGCGCGCCACGGGCCATATCACCCAGATGATTGAGTTGATGCAGAAATTGATTGACAATGGTTCGGCGTACGCACCCGGAAATGGTGATGTTTATCTAGAAGTTCGCAAACTGAAGAACTATTTGACGCTTTCAAATCAGAAACTCGATGATCTCCTTCCAGCAGGCGATGCTGATGAAACTTTTAAGAAAGATCCACGAGATTTCGCGTTGTGGAAAGCCGCAAAGCAAGGAGAGCCTTCATGGCCAACTCCCTGGGGCGATGGAAGACCAGGTTGGCATCTTGAATGCTCTGCAATGGCGCATACCTATTTAGGCGAGGCATTTGATATTCATGGTGGCGGTTTAGATTTAATCTTCCC
>JAPOJL010000090.1 GCA_029978425.1 Actinomycetota bacterium | reverse complement strand
AGAGTGTCGAGACCTGGTTCATAGAAGGGAAGCTCGCCCTTCGAGAGGAGATCTACTTTGCTCTGGTCGGTATCGATACCAATAACCTCAAAACCGAGTGAGGACATACATGCCGCGTGGGTTGCACCGAGATAGCCACAACCAATTACTGAAAGCTTCAGAGTCATACGTGGGAGTCTATTGCAGGGTTATTTAAAATTCGAAAATTACCGCTATTTCGTGGTGGCGCAAGGATTTTCTGCAGCAGTTTTCGTCTTAAATTTGTCGATTGTCACAGCTGGAGTTGTCGCTTTTGCGGTTGGTTTTACAGTCTCAACAAGGGCTTCATCGTTGCGGATACGAGTCCACAAATCGGTCGCCAAGACTTGATCCCAAATCACTACAGAGCCCACGCCTGGATAGCTTCCATTGGGATCAGAGAGCGGAACAGTAAGTGTGCGAACATTTCCTGAAGAGAGATTACGCATCTGCTTGGCAAGTGTGAGCAGATCATTCTTATTCACAGATGAATCCATCTTCACAGTGGAGATAGTTGCGTTGTAAAACTTAGCTAACTTAATTGGGTTAAGTAGCACGCCGCTGCTTGTCGCCTTGCGAAGCACAGCACTTACGAATTGTTGTTGGCGTTCCATACGTCCAATATCTCCACGTCCATCAAAATCGCGAGTTCGAACATACTTCAGCGCTTCAATCCCATCGAGTACATGTGAACCTGCACTCATAACGAGGTGGCTCTTCGGGTCATTAATTGCAACCTTTGAACACACCTGAATTCCACCGAGAGCATCAACAACGCCAGTAAAACCAGCAAAACTTACTTCGACGTAATGGTCGATCTTGAGATTAGTTTTTGCTTCAAGCGTTTGAATGAGAAGCGGTGCACCACCGAATGCGAAAGCAGCATTGATTTTTCCGGGGCGTTCAGGAATATCGCGAGTGTTATCTTGGCTGCGATGAGCTGGAATATTTACCAATGTATCGCGCGGAATTGAAACAATATAGGCAGCATCGCGTGCCTTTGAGATATGAACCAAGAGCATGGTGTCTGATCGGCCACCCGCGGCTACCACGGTGCTTCCAACCCGAAGCGCTTTGATTTGCTACTTGGTGAGACCTTCACGGGTATCGGAGCCGACAACGAGGTAGTTGAGTGCGCGAGAAGTTTTTTCTGGTCGATCTTTGAGTGAGCCGAAGACATCAATACGTGAAATTTGACCACTCACCTGGCCCAATCCGAGCCACGAAAGAGATGCAATAAGGACAACACCCAGAGAGAGTGATGTAATAATTCGAATTGCACGGGATGAATTCACATCCGTAGGGTACTTGGACGATAGCGTGGAGGGGTTATGGCGACACCGACTCCTGAGTTAATTGGCTCACCGCTTCCAGCAATTAGCGTCATTCTTCCCGTACTCAATGAAGAAGCTCATCTGCAGAGTGCAGTGCACTCAATTCTTTCTCAGGATTATCAAGGTGCTATAGAAGTCATTCTTGCGATTGGCCCATCGCATGATCGCACCTTGGAAATCGCGCAAGAGATGTCTGGCAAAGATTCGCGAGTTGTTCTCGTCGATAGTCCAACCGGTCGAACGGCTGCAGGACTCAACTTAGCTCTCCATAAATCTCAAAGCCCAGTCGTTGTACGCGTCGATGGCCATGCGCAGATTCCACAAGATTATTTACGACTCGTTGTTGAAATTCTTAATGCAACAGGTGCGGTCAATGTCGGTGGGGTGATGGCTGCAGTCGGAACAACACCTTTTGAAAAGGCAGTGGCTGGTGCCATGAGAAGTCCGCTCGGAGTAGGTGCTTCTCGCTTCCATACTGGTGGAGAAGCTGGAGAAGTCGACACCGTCTATCTCGGGGCTTTTAGACGCGAAGCGCTTCTTGCCATTGGTGGATTCGATGAACGGTTTACTCGCGCACAAGATTGGGAATTGAATTTCCGTCTCCGCGAAAATGGCGGCATCGTCTACTTTGATCCACGATTACATGTCACGTACAGACCTCGATCCACTGTACGTGCACTCGCAAAGCAGTACTTTGAATATGGCCGTTGGCGACGGGTAGTTTCACGTCGACATAGCGGAACCATTAACTACCGATATTTAGCTCCACCGTGTGCACTAGTGGGATTTTCACTCTCTCTCGTCGCAGGAATTTTTCATCCGCTTTTCTTCGCCCCAGCTGCGATTTATCTAATATTTGTCTTATTAGCTTCGATCAAAATTGCAACATCGATTCGCGAGTATTTTCTTCTCTTAGCGGTAATTCCCACTATGCACTTCGCATGGGGGGCTGGATTTATCTCTTCACCTAAGACTCTCGTTCCCGCAGCCGAATAAGAGGCAGTGCACTGCGGTAGCCTTTCGCACGTAGATAAGCCAGTAGT
>JAPOJL010000008.1 GCA_029978425.1 Actinomycetota bacterium | reverse complement strand
GTAGATAAATCTCGTAATGAATTGAGCGCTGCAAGTACCAGCGTTGCAGATCTTGAAGGCCGTCTGAAATTAGAAGAAGACCGAGTTTCTGCTGCACAACGTGCCATCGCAGATTATCGAGAAGGTACTGCCCGTCAGGAAGGCCATATCAAGAGTCTGCAATCGCGGATTGATGGCTCACTTTCTGAAATCTCTCGACTTGAAACCGCACTAGCTGATGCCAATTCTCGAGTAGATGAAGCCAAGCGCGACTTTGCAAAGCTAGAGAGTGAAATCGCTGGCCTTGATGCAGGAGAGCTAGGTCTTGATGCAGAATTTGAAAAAGCGAAGTCAGCACTGGATCAATCCAAGACACATCTCGAAATACTCAATAGTGAGTTAGCTAAGGCGGAGCGAGAGAAGAGCGCAGCAGAGGCGAAAGTTGACGCGCTACGCCAAGCGACGCTCCATAAAGATGGAAGTGGCGCACTTCTTACAAATAGCCGCGGAATCGAGATTCGAGGAAGCGTTGCATCGTTGATCTCCGTTGAACCAGGTTGGGAGAGCGCAGTCTCCGTGGCACTTGGATCGCTCGCTAATGCTCTTGTTGTCCATGACGCAACTCATGCAATCTCCGCTCTCTCATTCTTAAAATCAGAATCAGCCGGTAGCGCCGAACTCCTTTTTGTTTCCGATGACATGAGTGGCGCAGATAGTTCCTATTCCTCTCAATACCCATCTCTATCCACCAAAGTTTCGTCATCGACACTTCATTCAGTCCTGCCAAAATTATTTGCTGGATTTATCGCGGCGGAATCGCTTGCGCAGGCTCAAGAAATTATTCGATCAAACCCAAACTTGATTGCCGTCACTCGCGATGGCGACCTCATTGGTCGTGGCCGAGCCAGTGGTGGATCAGGTTCTCGTTCATCGCTCATTGAAATCACCTCGATGATTGAAAAGAGCGAAATTGCCTTACAGAAATTTAGCCATGATTGTGATCGGATCCGCTTCGAAATCTCAACCGCAGAAAATCGATTCCGTAGTGATCAATCAAACTACGATCTGGCCCTGGCCAAGTTAAATGAATCCGATGCTGCAATGGCCGGTCTTGCCGAACAGATGGCTGCCGCTGGTCAGAGCGTTCGCAGCAGCGCCGCCGAAGTAGAGCGACTTCAAAGATCTATCGCTGAACTTCGTGAAGCGTTGCGTACCGATCAGAATGAATTGGGAATTGCCCAAAATGAATTCGGCAAGAGCACCGAGCCTGTGGAACCCGATCTAACTCAAGTCGAAAATTTACGCGCAACCGTGTCAACTGCTCGAGCGGTAGAAGTAGAAGCGCGTCTTGGACTTCGTACGATGGAAGAGCGCGTTGCTGCGATCTCCCAGCGAGCTACTGACTTAGAAAGTGCAGCGCGTACCGAACGTGAAGCAGCAAGCAAGAGCATCGCTCGACGTGAAGCGCGCGCACGTGGCGCAGTAACCGCCCAAGCTATTGCTGATGCCGCTTATGAAGCGCTGATTCAAATAGAAAATTCAATCTCCCGAGCAAATGCAGAACGCGAACGTTTGGAGATTTCTCGATCTAATCGCGATGGCGAAATTCTTGCGATTCGCGCCCAGGTCCGTGATTTGAGCACGGAACTCGACCAACTCACCTCGAGCGTTCATCGTGATGAGATTGCTCGTGCAGAACAGCGACTCCGTATTGAGCAGTTAGAGATTAAAGCAATGGAAGAGTTTGGTGTCGATAGCGCCACTTTGATCAACGAATATGGCCCTGATAAAGATGTCCCAACCTTTACGGAAGACGAAGAAGGCAATCTTTCGCAAGGAGAATTCATTCCTTATGTTCGCGAACAACAAGAAAAGCGCCTTGCAACTGCAGAGCGATCTCTAGCTCTGCTCGGAAAGATCAATCCACTTGCACTCGAGGAGTACTCCTCTTTGGAAGAACGTTTGAAATATCTCGCTGAGCAGCTCGAAGATTTGAAGAAGTCAAAGAAAGATTTGCTTGACATTATTAAAGAGGTTGATGATCGTGTTCAAGAAATCTTTGAGGAGGCTTATCGCGATACAGCCCGCGAATTCGAGAAGATCTTTGCTCGCCTATTCCCAGGCGGCGAAGGACGTTTAGTTCTTACTGATCCCAGCGATATGTTGAATTCTGGCGTTGATGTAGAGGCTCGTCCTCCTGGAAAACGAATTAAGCGACTCTCGCTTCTCTCTGGTGGCGAACGCTCACTGACTGCGGTCGCATTATTGGTTGCGATTTTCAAAGCTCGTCCGAGCCCGTTCTATGTCATGGATGAGGTTGAAGCAGCGCTCGATGACACAAACTTGGGACGACTTTTGGGAGTTTTGGAAGAGTTACGTCAAGCTTCGCAACTCATCATCATTACCCACCAGAAGCGCACGATGGAGATTGGCGATGCTTTGTATGGAGTCACGATGCGCGGTGATGGAGTCTCCGAAGTTATTTCGCAACGCTTGCGCGAAATCGAAACCGAACCTGTCTAACTATGGGCTTGTTTGGCTCTTTCTTCTCTAAATTCACACGCTCGAAAGCGTCGATAGAAGATCTTGATGAGTTCCGAAGAGTGCTTATCGAATCGGATCTTGGCGTCAATACTGCTGATGAAATCATCGAACTTGTCCGCAAAGAGAAAGCTGAGAATCTAGAGAGCGCTGTAATCTCTCAGATTAAGTCATCTCTCTTTCAAGGTCCTCGAGCAATCTCTTTAACTCATGGCGGACTCACCACAATCTTGATTGTGGGAGTAAATGGCACGGGCAAGACAACAAGCGCTGCAAAGCTAGCCAATCTTTATAAGTCGCAAGGTAGAAAAGTTCTGCTGGTTGCCGCTGACACTTTTCGCGCGGCTGCCGTGGAACAACTCAAGACGTGGGGCGATCGCATCGGAGTCGACGTTGTTAGTGGAAAAGAGAACTCAGATCCCGCTGCAATCTGTTTTGATGGAGCTTCACGAGCCACATCAGAGAACTTTGACCTTTTAATCATTGATACGGCAGGGCGTTTACACACCAAGAGCAATTTGATGGATGAGCTCGGAAAAGTAAGACGGGTAGTTGAAAAAGTAACTCCGATTAATGAAGTGCTCTTTGTGCTCGATGGGACAACGGGCCAGAATGGAATTGCTCAGGCAAAGACATTTTCAGAAAGTGTTGCACTTTCAGGATTAATCGTTACGAAAGTTGATGGCTCCACTAAGGGTGGAATCGCGTTGGCCACCGAACGAAGCCTTGGCATCCCTTTGAAATTCGTAGGAACGGGTGAAGGGATTGGCGATATTCGCCCCTTTGATCCAGATACCTATATCGCGGACCTTCTCAGCTGATTTTTAACATAGCCGTAACAGAGTCACCCGAAGCGTCACTTACCTGAAACCTGCTTTCGCGCCTTCTTGTAATAGTCGCCAAGCATGATCGCCCCATTCTCAGCGCTGAGATTCCACTATTCACGGAACGAAGAATTCTCCTTCGTTGGTTCGGAGTTTTCAATGACAGAAGTAGCTATCAATGCTGGCGATACCGCTTGGGTATTAGCTAGCTCTGCACTTGTGCTTCTCATGACGCCTGGCTTGGCATTTTTCTATGGTGGCATGGTGCGAGCAAAGAGTGCACTCAACATGATGATGATGTCGATGATTACCATCGCTGTTGTCAGCGTGCTCTGGGTAATTTACGGATTCAAACTTGCATTTGGATATGAAGCAAATTCACCTTGGTATGGATCATTTGAATTATCAGGCTTGGGCGATGCAGTAAATGAACTTACAAATAATGGTGGCATCTATCCGATTCCACTACTAGTTTTTGCAACATTCCAGCTGATGTTTGCCATCATTACTCCAGCGCTTATCTCCGGAGCAATTGCAGATCGTGCGAAATTTGTCTCGTGGACAATCTTTGTTGCGCTATGGGTAACGATTGTCTATTTCCCTGTTGCTCACTGGGTATTTGCATTTGGAAATAAAGTAGGAGATACCGTTACTGGTGCTGGATTCTTAGCATCACGTGGAGTTGAAGATTTTGCTGGTGGAACTGCTGTTCATATCAATGCTGGAGCTGCAGGTTTAGCCCTCGCAATTGTTCTCGGTCGCCGTATCGGTTGGCAGAAGAGTCCAATGCGTCCACACTCATTGCCACTAGTACTACTTGGCGCAGGTTTACTCTGGTTTGGTTGGTTTGGATTTAATGCCGGATCTGCTCTAGGTGCAAATGCCACCGCAGGACTGGCATTTATCAATACTCAAGTTGCAACCGCTGGCGCGCTTCTTGGATGGGTCCTCACGGAAAAATTCCGTGATGGTCATCCATCATCATTAGGTGCTGCCTCAGGCGCAGTAGCAGGACTCGTGGCAATTACTCCAGCTTGCGCGTTTGTTGCTCCATGGGCCGCGGTCGTGATTGGTTTCTTAGCTGGAGTTATTTGTGCACTTGCAGTTGGCTTGAAGTACAAGTTCGGCTTTGACGATGCGCTCGATGTTGTGGGCGTACACCTTGTCGGTGGAATCGTCGGTAGCTTGGCGATCGGATTCTTTGGATCGAGCAAAGTCAATTCACTTGGTCTCGATGGTCTTTTCTATGGCGGAGGCACAACCCTTCTTGGCAAGCAAGCGCTCGGTGTCGGACTTGTCATGGCGTATTCCTTCGTTATGACCCTGATCATCGGATTCCTGATTGAAAAGACAATCGGATTCAGAGTGAAGAGTGAAAATGAACTTGCGGGCGTTGACTTATCAGAGCACGCAGAAAGCGCCTACGAAATGGGCGGCATTCTCAAGGGAGGTCGTTAATCATGAAACTCATCACCGCAATTATTAAACCTGGAAAGCTCGATGAAGTTAAAGGTGCACTTCGAGAAGCTGGCGTGAAAGGCATGACAGTCTCTGAAGTATCGGGCGTTGGAAGACAAGGTGGTCACGTTGAGGTTTATCGTGGCGCTGAGTATCCCATCGACCTCATTCAAAAGATACGCCTTGAAATTCTTGCCGAAAACAAAGATGTTGATTCCGTGATCGACATCATTGTGAAAACTGCATCGACCGGATCAATAGGAGATGGAAAAGTGTGGACCACACCTGTTGATCAAGTAGTTCGAGTAAGAACTGGCGAGAAGGGTGAAGCGGCTATCTAGTCGCATCTTTACTTTCCAATACCACTCTCTGAATGCCACTCTCAGAATGAATGAAGAAGGTGGGTCGATACTTCGGTATCTACCCACCTTTTTTCACATCTGGGCTCATTAGATAGGCTTGCGATTATGTTCGAGGGCCTCAGCACTAGATTCAGCGAAGTTTTTGGTTCGCTCCGTAAGAAGGGGCGCATCACTGAATCAGATATTGATTCAACGTGCGTGGAATTGCGTACAGCTCTCCTTGAAGCCGATGTCGCGCTCTCTGTCGTTGATTCCTTTATCGCGAGGGTTCGCGAAAAGTCCTTGACCGCATTAGTTGATATTCGCCAATCAACTAATCAGTCGCAAGAGATTTACGGAATCATCAATCAAGAGTTGATTGCGATTCTTGGTGGCGCAGCTCGGCGTATTCGTTTCTCCAAGAACCCACCGACGGTAATCATGCTCGCTGGTCTTCAGGGTTCAGGAAAGACGACCCTCGCAGGAAAACTTGCTCGCTTCCTTAAGGAAGATGGAAATACCCCTCTCCTCGTTGCTGCAGATTTACAGCGACCCAATGCAGTAACGCAACTCTCTGTTCTGGCTGATTCAGTCAAAGTTCCAATATTCGCACCCGAACCAGGAAATGGAGTTGGAGACCCGGTAAGGGTTGCAAAAGATGCAATTCGCTTTGCGCAAGAGAAACTTCATAACATCGTCATTATTGATACTGCGGGACGTCTTGGTGTTGATGCCGAGTTGATGAAGCAAGCCTCTGATATTCGTGATGCGGTTTCACCAGATGAAATTCTCTTCGTTGTAGATGCCATGATTGGACAAGATGCGGTGCGAACCGCCCAATCATTCGCAGATGGAGTGGGATTCGACGCAGTTGTCTTAACAAAGCTTGATGGAGATGCAAAGGGTGGCGCAGCGTTATCAATCGCTGAAATTACGGGCAAGCCCATTCTCTTTTCATCAACCGGTGAAAGACTCTCTGACTTTGATTATTTCTATCCCGATCGCATGGCTTCACGCATCCTTGGGATGGGTGATATCCAAACTCTTGCTGAGCAAGCCAAGAAAGCACTTGATGGCGATAGCGCAAAGCGATTGGAAGAGAAATTTGCAACGGGCGAGGACTTCACATTGGAAGATTTTCTCGAACAGCTGCAGGCCATGAAAAAAATGGGCTCGATGACCAAATTGCTCGGTATGTTGCCCGGTGCAAACAACGCAGCGATGAAGAAGCAGATTGATTCACTTGACGATAAGGAATTAGTACGGACTCAGGCGATTGTGCAATCCATGACTCCGGAAGAACGACGTAATCCGAAAGTTCTCAATGGCTCTCGACGATCACGTATCGCGCGTGGCAGTGGCCGTACGGTGACTGAAGTGAATTCCCTTGTCGATCGTTTCTCTGCTGCACAGAAAGTTATGAAGCAGATGCGTGGCGGAGGCGGCCTCCCGCCAGGTGTTTCACTTCCACCGGGTGTTTCACTTCCGGCAGGAATGGGACTCCCAGCCGCGCCAGTGCGAGCCAAAAATTCAGGAGCACCTAAGAAAAAGTCGAAGTCGGGAAATCCTGCGAAGAGAGCGGCAGAAGAGGGGCGCTCTTAGCTGCGTTTCGCTCAAATACGCTCTAATTAGGCAACTTCTGGCTCACATGGCAATATTGGCCTCCTGTTCAAGAGCCCTCTACCTCTTGACCGGCACCTATTAACTAGAACTTTTGAAGATAGCCTGGCATCCCACTCGGGCAGACTTTTGAAAGTTCGCACGATTATGCAAGGAGAAAGCCTTCGTGGCCGTAAAGATTAGATTAGTTCGTTTGGGAAAGATTCGTACCCCGCACTACCGCATTGTTGTTGCTGATTCTCGTAAAGCGCGCAATGGTTTGAAGATCGAAGAGATTGGTCGTTATTCGCCAGCCTCTGACCCATCATTGATTGAAGTTAAGTCAGATCGTGCACAACACTGGCTCAAGAGCGGCGCTCAACCAACTCCAGCAGTAGAGGCAATTTTGAAAGTTACTGGTGATTGGCAGAAGTTCAAAGGACTTCCTGGCGCTGAAGGAACTTTAAAGACTCTCCCTCCTCGCGCTGATAAGCGCGCAGCTTACGAAGCGGCAGTTAAAGCTGCGATGAATGAGCCCAAGGATGGCGCCACAACTATGAAGAAGCGCGCAGCCGAAAAGCTCGCCGCAAAGAGCGCACCCGCTGAGGAAGTAGCAGAAGTTGCTGCACCAGAAGCAAGCGCTGAAGCAGTTGTTGAAACTCCTGCAGAATCTGCACCAGAAGTTGTTGCTGAGGCTACATCTGAAACACCTGCTGAAGCTCCAGCCGAAACTCCAGCTGAGTAATTGCCGTGATGATTGACGAAGCTCTCGAGCACCTTGTCAAAGGAATCGTTGATAACCCTGAAGAAGTGGTTATCTCTGAAAAAGAAGGACGTCGCGGAACAACTCTTGAAGTTCGCGTTCATCCTGAAGATATTGGCAAGGTAATCGGCCGTAACGGTCGCACTGCAAAAGCTCTACGCACTGTTGTCTCGGCACTTGCCGGACGCAGCGTTCGCGTTGATCTCATTGAGGCGGACGAAGCGCGTTAAACGCGCTCTCTCGCAGTTGTTACTTGTTGTAGGTCGCATCGGTCGCGCACATGGAGTGCGCGGCGAAGCCACGATCGAAGTTCGAACAGATAATCCTGGTGAACGTTTTGAAATTGGCGCGGTACTTCACACTGATCCGGCAGATAAAGGGCCGTTAACAATTCGCGATGCAAAAATGCATAGCGGAACATTATTGCTCTCCTTTGTAGGAGTGGACGATAGAACTGCTGTCGAGAAGTTACGTAACGTTCTTCTCCTCGCCGAGATTGATCCAACTGAGGCTAATGTGACTGAAGATGATTTCCATCTCTCTCAGATTGTTGGCTGCAGTGTCATTGATAGTTCAGGAAGAGATTGGGGGAGCGTTGTGGAAGTTCTGCAATTGCCTGCCCAAGATACCCTCGTTGTGAAGAGTTCTAATCGCGAGATTCTTATCCCATTTGTCCGAGCATTTGTTCCACAAGTTAATGTGCAAGAAAAAATTATTACCGTAACAAATATCGAAGGCCTGCTATGAAGATAACGGCAATCTCGATATTCCCCGAATACTTTGCTCCGCTTGAGCTATCGTTGATAGGTAAAGCGCGAAACCAATCGCTCATTGATTTTGTCGCTATTAATCTGCGCGACTTCACTCACGATAATCATCACACAGTTGATGACACTCCATATGGAGGCGGTGCTGGCATGGTCATGAAGCCTGAACCGTGGGGCGAGGCCATTGACTCAGTAATTGCGAAGAGTTCTACCCCAATAGATCTCGTAATCTTGACTCCTGCTGGTAAGAAATTTACTCAGCGCGTCGCAGAAGAAATGGTTGCCTCTGAACATCTTCTTTTTGCCTGCGGCAGATATGAAGGAATTGATGCTCGCATTGCTGAGTATTATCGAAGTGTCACAAATATCAGAGTCCATGAAATCTCGATTGGCGATTATGTGCTCAATGGTGGAGAAGTAGCTGCGCTCGTGATGATTGAAGCAATTTCGCGACTCATTCCCGGCGTCATTGGAAATCCTGAATCTCTAGCTGAAGAATCACATAACGAGATTGGCGCTCTTGAATACCCAACTTTTACAAAACCTGCACAATGGCGTGGCCTTACAGTTCCTGAGGTTTTGATGTCGGGCAATCATGGACAGATTGCGCAATGGCGAAGAGATGAAGCGCTTCGCCGCTCCAAATTAGCTGAATGAGGCCTGTTACACGGGAATATTCGCGACACGCCGAGTGTTGGTCAGGACACGACGGTGAGATTTGGGCATTATCCGCCCGTATCTAGGAACTAGATGAGTAGTGCACGTTTTAACTAAAGAATGGTGGTGAGAGATCGATGGCAACTGATTACGACACGCCCCGAAAAACGGATGAAGAGTTACATGAGGAATCCCTTGAGGAGTTAAAAGCGCGCCGCGCAGAAGCGCAATCAGGTCAAGTTGATCTTGATGAGGAAGAAGCCGAGAACGTCGAACTTCCCGGAGCTGACCTTTCTGGCGAAGAGTTAGCGGTTCGTGTGGTTCCAAAACAAGAAAATGAGTTCACGTGCTCACGTTGCTTCTTGGTTCACCACATCACCCAGCTTGCTCGTGGCGAAGGTGCTAAAGCGGTGTGTAAGGATTGCGCTTAACTCTGTAACGCTTCACGTAATTTTTCAGGCGACTTTGAACTAACGAGCCAATATGGTGTGGGATCTCGCGAATCTTTTATTTCAACCTTTAATCCACCTTTGATCCAGAATCGAAAGGCATGAAAGGCCCCAGGATTGATACCTGGACCACGTAAAAAGCGAAATTCCTCAGCAGTCAGAACCCTGATATCGCCAAGATATTTTTTCTCTATTGTGGCGCGACCTACAGAAAACGAATCCTTTTCCACGGAGATGCGCAATGTGGAAGTTGAGTAAAGGTATGCGGTAAAGGCACTAGAAATAATGGCTGCTATGAGTGCTGCGGTATTACCCAAGCCAGCCCAAACCGCGATCACGATAGAGAGATCGAGCCCCACCATCAGTAACATCAACCACCACGGCCACCGAAGTTTCTCCTGATAGATCTGATTGCGCACTGTGCGAGGTTACTTTGAATGGTGCACTCAAAAGTGCATTTAAGCCTTCTTGCGACAAGGTAATCTTCGCCCTATGTCGAGAGGTTTGAGCATTGTTGTTCCCGACAGCGCAGTTATCCCAGAACGCCATGCACAAGCGCCAGTTCCTGGAACGCTTCTTGGATCACATAATCCTGATTGCTATGGATGCGGCGCTTCACATCCTGCTGGACTCCATCTCACTGCATACTCAGGTGAGGGCATGACGATAAATGCAAAGTTCACCGTTACCGAAATGCATCAAGGTGCGCCAGGACTTGCACATGGTGGATTGCTCTCCTGTGCTTTTGATGAAGCGCTTGGAAAGTTGATGTGGCTGGTTCGTCAGCCTGCCGTTACCGGAAAACTTGAAACATCTTTTCTTGCCCCTGTGCCAGTTGGAACCACACTCTTTATTCAGGCGGAAATTGCTGGTCAAGATGGTCGCAAGATTTACTGTCGCGCTGAAGGTCGAATTGGTTCTGATGAAGGCCAACTAGCGGTAGAAGCTGCTGCGATTTTCGTCATAGTTCCTATGGAGCACTTTATTGACAATGCTCCAGAGGGTTACCGCGATGTCCTTGCGGGGCGAAAAGATCTATCAATTGCTACCGAATTTGAAATTAATCCATGAAAGTTCTCATCACCCGTTTAGATAAAGATCTTCCAACTCCGCAGTACGCAAAGCCAGGCGATGCTGGGGCTGATATTTATTCTCGAATCGATCTCGCTATTGCGCCGGGGGAGCGCGCTCTCGTCCCAACTGGTGTGGCGATTGCAATTCCCGATGGATATGCCGCCTTTGCTCATCCGCGCTCAGGTTTAGCGATTAAGTATGGCGTAGGCATGGTGAACGCTCCGGGAACGATTGATTCTGGGTATCGAGGTGAATTACAGATCATCATCATTAATCACGACCTGCGCGAGAGTTTTCACATCAAGCGGGGAGATCGCATCGCTCAACTAGTATTCCAACGCGTCGAGCGAGCGGAATTCATTGAAGTTGAGGAACTTCCTGGCTCCGGTCGTGGTGCCAGTGGATTTGGATCAACGGGGAGAGCATGAGCCACGAAGAAGATAAGGCAAAAATTGTTGCTGCCATGGGTGGCAAAAAAGGCTTAATTGATTCAGGTCTGCCTGCGCTTGTTTTTCTCATTGTATTTAATTTCACTAAGGATGTTAGACAATCGTCGTATGCCGCTTTAGGTTTATCGCTAGCTCTTACTGCACTTCGTTTAGCGCGAAGAGAGACCATTCAACATGCGATTTCTGGAGTTATAGGGGTTGCAATCTGCGCCTGGCTATCGAATCGAAGCGGGAAAGCTGAAGATTTTTATCTACCTGGACTATGGACTAATGCAATTTATGGAGCGGCTTATTTGGTTTCAATTCTCGTTCGTTGGCCAGTGATTGGATTGATAATAGGCCCACTTTTGGAAGAGAACTTTCGTTGGCGTAAAGATCCCGCTCGCACCAAGGTATATATCAAAGCCACATGGTTATGGGTGGGAATGTTCGTGGTAAGACTTCTCATTCAGTATCCGCTCTACATATCTGGAAATGTCAATGCGTTAGGTACTGCTCGACTTATCATGGGCTATCCACTTTTTATTGCCACAGCATGGGCAACATGGATTGTGATTAAGAGTGGACCTAAATTGCGAGATGATTTAAAAGCGGTTAATTAACTACTAGTTCGCAACAAAGCAGCTTTTGAGCAACTCTTCTGCTTTGGCGCTCGCTACGAAAATCAACTCATCGCCTGCTGAAAAAACATCATGCGCTGATGGAGTAATAACATGGCTATCACGAATAATCGCAGCTAATGAGGCATCTTCAGGGAGTTGAACTTCGGCCACTGACTTTCCGATACAAATGGAGTTATCTGGAAGGGTCAATTCAACGAGATTTGCTTGACCCGCCTTTAATGAGAAGAGTCGAACGACATCTCCAACAGAGACGGCTTCTTCTACCAATGCAGCGATGATGCGTGGAGTTGATACTGCAACATCAACGCCCCACGACGAATCAAAAAGCCATTCATTCTTTGGATGATTAACGCGTGCTACGACGCGCGGAACTCCATACTCAGTCTTAGCGAGAAGTGATGAAACTAAGTTGACCTTGTCATCTCCCGTGGCGGCGACCATAACTTGGCAGATATCTAATTTTGCTTTATCGAGCGCGCTAATCTCACAGGCGTCAGCAAGTAGCCACTCAGCAGAAGGAACGCTCTCCATTTTCAGCGCCTTAGGGTTCTTATCAATAAGGAGTACTTGGTGGCCGTTAGCGATAAGTTCTCGTGCAATGGCGCGACCGGCGTTACCTGCGCCTGCGATAGCGATTCTCATTTATTCACCACCGGGGGCTTGAGCTAATGAATTCTCAGTAGCAGTGAGATTTTTATCCTCCACCATGACGTGAACGACATCTCCTTCTTGTAAGACGGTGTGCTCATTTGGAATAAGACCTTCACCTAAACGCGTAATAAATGCGACGCGGGCATCGGTGTGTTGTTCGATAAGTGATACAGGTTTGCCAAACCATTCCCGATGAAGAGGAACTTCAGCGAGCTGCACTTTGCCCGAAGCATCTTGCCATTCAGAGCGAGAACCTTGGGGAAGTAAGCGACGCATAATCTGATCGGTGGTCCAGAGAACTGTTGCAACAGTTGGGATTCCAAGTCGCTGATAAATTTCAGCTCGCGCGGGATCATAAATACGCGCAACGACGCTTGCTACTCCATAAGTTTCGCGTGCAACGCGGGCTGCAAGAATATTTGAATTGTCGCCATTCGAGACTGCAGCAAATGCATCGGCTTTCTCAATACCTGCTTCCAAAAGAGTGTCTCGATCAAATCCAACTCCAGCAACGGTTAAGCCATTGAAATCTGCTCCAAGGCGGCGGAACGCTTCTCGATCTTGGTCAATTACTGCGACTGAGTGTCCGAGTGCTTGGAAATCTTTAGCGAGGGTAGATCCGACGCGGCCACAACCCATAATCACTACATGCACAAAAGGAGAATTTACACCTTTAGGCTACATACTCTGTAATCCACGCTAAGGATTGCGGTGGAATCCACCATGAAAGCGGCATGAGGAGTGATGATGCAAAGCGGCGAGCGCGTCGAAGTTGATGTCACTGCGATTGCGCATGGCGGACATTGTGTTGCGCGTCATGATGGGCAGGTAATTTTCGTACGTTATGCAATTCCAGGCGAGAGAGTTGTTGTTGAGATTACTGATGTATCAAAGTCATTTGCTCGCGGAAATTGTGTCGAAGTCATCACGGCATCACCGCATCGCATTACCCCTCCGTGTAAATATGCTCATGTTGGAGGTTGTGGAGGTTGCGATTTCCAGCACATCGAGGTCTCTCATCAAAGAACGCTGAAAGCTCTTATTATCAAGGAACAGTTCCAGCGCTTGGCAAAAGAGGAAGTTGAAATAGTTGTTGAGGAGGTTGCCCCCACACTTCACTGGCGAAATCGAATGGAGTTTTCGGTTTCCGAAGGTGGAAAGCTTGGGCTTTTTGCTGCACGAAGTTCAAAGATAGTTGAAATTGAACAGTGCCTCATTGCTAGTGAAGCGATTGATATTTCAGAGATCAATCAGCGCAAGTTACCTAAAGGTAAAAGAGTAGATGTAGCCATTACTTCTCGAGGTGAAAAAGAAATTGTGATAGAAGGACGCGACAATCACTCACTGATTCATGAAGTAGTTGATGACTTTGAATTTTCGCTTAATCCAATTTCTTTCTGGCAGAGTCATAAGCAGGCTGCTCCTTTGCTGTCAAAGGTTGTCAAAGAGTTTGCACAGGTTAAAAGCGGTGATCATGTCTTTGATCTGTATGGAGGTGCGGGATTATTTGCGGCCGCGCTCCTACCCGAAATTGGCCCCGGGGGTCGCATCACGCTCATTGAATCTGATGACAACGCCATAACGGATGCCAAGCGGAATTTTGCAACTGAAGAGCGAGTTGAAGTCGTCCAAGGAAAAGTGGAACGCTCACTTCAGAAATATGTGGCAGCAAATGTCGTTGTTCTTGATCCGCCGAGATCAGGAGCCGGTGCATCCGTTATTGATTCTGTAGTCACACTCAAGCCTCGCAGCATTGTGTATGTAGCCTGCGATCCGGCTGCCTTAGCGCGTGATACTGCCTATCTACGGGATCGTGGCTTTGCTTTAGAGAATATTCGAGCCTTCGACCTCTTTCCTATGACGGCTCATATGGAGTGTGTGGCGCGTTTCATGCCAGCGTAGGAATTTTGCGCAAGTGGTGCTGGCCAGAGAGAAATCGCTTCAAGTTAGTATTCGCCCATGAGTAAAAACTCCTTTGGCGCGCGTACCTCACTCGAAGTTTCGGGTAAGAGCTACGAGATCTATGACATCACTAAACTTCCAGCCGCGGCAACGCTTCCCTTCTCACTCAAGATTCTTCTCGAGAACTTACTGCGAACCGAAGATGGCGCCAATATCACCGCAAAGCAAATAGAAGCACTTGCTTCCTGGAACCCAGATTCGCAACCAGATACCGAAATTCAATTCACCCCGGCGCGCGTCATCATGCAGGACTTCACCGGCGTACCTTGTGTAGTTGATTTAGCAACAATGCGCGAAGCAATCGCAGAGCTTGGTGGAGATCCCAGCCGTGTTAATCCGCTCGCTCCGGCAGAACTTGTTATTGATCACTCGGTTATTGCAGATGTCTTCGGAACTAAAGATTCATTTCCAGCAGAACGTAGATATTGAATATGAGAGAAATCAGGAGCGATATAGATTCCTTCGTTGGGGCCAGAGCGCATTTGATGAATTCAAAGTAGTTCCACCCGGAACGGGAATCGTCCACCAAGTAAATATTGAATATCTCGCTCGTGTCGTTATGGTGCGTAGCGTTGACGGTGTTGAGCGCGCTTATCCAGACACTGTTGTTGGAACTGATTCGCACACGACCATGGTTAATGGACTTGGAGTCCTCGGTTGGGGAGTGGGCGGAATCGAGGCCGAAGCTGCGTTGCTGGGCCAACCCGTTTCCATGTTGATTCCGCGCGTCGTTGGATTCAAACTCAAAGGATCACTTCCTGTCGGAACGACTGCGACTGATCTCGTTCTTACAATCACAGAGATGCTCCGCAAGCATGGAGTCGTTGGCAAGTTTGTGGAATTTTATGGACCTGGCGTTAGTGCACTCCCTATGGCAAATCGCGCAACGATCGGAAATATGTCGCCTGAATATGGTTCGACGGTAGCGATATTTCCTATTGATGAAGAGACGATTAAGTACCTTGAATTAACTGGCAGGACAGCTGATCAACTCGCCTTGGTTGAGAGCTACGCAAAGCGCCAAGGTATTTGGCATGATCCCAATGCAACTCCTCGTTATTCCGAGCACCTTGAATTAGATCTTGCATCTGTAGTTCCATCAATCGCTGGACCTAAGCGCCCACAAGATCGCGTCTCCTTAAGTGATGCAAAGGCTGCCTTTGCCAAGAGCGTTCCTACCTATCTTTCAGATAAGAGTGCGCGCACTCCGGTTGATGTCACAATTAATTCACAAACTGGCTCGGTAACAAATGGCTCAGTTGTGATTGCATCGATTACGTCATGCACCAATACTTCAAATCCGAGCGTCATGATTGGCGCAGGTTTGTTGGCGAAGAAGGCAGTTGAAAAAGGCCTACAGAGCAAACCGTGGGTAAAAACCACGCTCGCTCCTGGTTCCAAAGTGGTAACGAACTATTATGAAAAGTCAGGGCTAACGCCATATCTTGAAAAACTTGGCTTTAATCTCGTTGGCTATGGTTGCGTGACATGTATTGGAAACTCTGGTCCGCTTCCAGTCGAAGTAAGCAAAGCGGTCAATGACAATGATCTAGCGGTAGCAGCAGTGCTCTCCGGCAACCGTAACTTTGAAGGCCGTATCAGCCCTGATGTGAAGATGAACTATCTGGCATCACCTCCTTTGGTTGTTGCATATTCAATCGCTGGCTCTATGGATCATGATTTCGATAAGGATCCACTTGGCAAGGATGCGCAAGGAAATGATGTGTTCCTTAAAGATATCTGGCCTAGCCCTTCTGAGATCCAAGCCGTTATTGATGGAGTTGTTTCCTCTGAAATGTTCAAGAAGGATTACTCGAGTGTTTTTGCTGGCGATCATCGCTGGACTTCACTTGCTACGCCTACTGGAAAAGTATTTGAGTGGGATGCGAAGTCAACCTATGTACGTAAGCCACCATATTTTGAAGGAATGCCGCGCAATCCAGTTCCCGTCACAGATATCAAAGGCGCTCGCGTGCTAGCAAAACTCGGTGATTCCGTTACAACAGATCACATCTCACCTGCGGGATCCATCAAAGCTGACTCGCCAGCCGGTAAATATCTTGCTGAGAATGGTGTAGCTAAAGCTGATTTCAATTCCTATGGCTCTCGTCGCGGAAATCATGAAGTGATGATTAGAGGCACATTTGCGAATATTCGATTGAAGAATCTACTCCTTAACGGCGTTGAAGGTGGTTTTACAAGAAACTTCCTCAACAATGGTGAACAGACCACAATCTATGAAGCTTCGATGGCATATCAAGCAGCAAAAATTCCATTGGTCATTCTGGCTGGAAAAGAATATGGCTCAGGTTCATCGCGCGATTGGGCTGCAAAAGGAACAGCGCTGCTCGGAGTCAAAGCAGTTATTGCAGAATCGTTTGAGCGCATTCACCGATCAAA
>JAPOJL010000089.1 GCA_029978425.1 Actinomycetota bacterium | reverse complement strand
TACGCAGATTATAGACACTGATAAATGTGTTGAACGGTTTAAGAAGATTTGTCGTGCAGTTAAGAACCTCGTCGATAACTTGGTTTAATTGCGCCATGGGAGCGCCTCCACAACTCACTCTTGAAGAGCGTCGAGCTGCGTTAGCAAAGGCGGCGCATTCCCGAAAAACACGGGCTCTCTTTAAATCCGAAGTAAAGAGTGGAAACAGACATTGGTTGGACGCTTTTAAGAGCAATGATGAGGCCATCAAGAAGATGAGAGTTAAGGAACTACTTGAGTCACTTCCTGGTTTTGGTGAGATCCGAGCGATGAACATTCTCGAAAGAGCTGGAATATCAGTTTCACGAAGGGTGCAAGGTGTGGGGCGTAGTCAATATGAAACTTTGCTCCGCCTTTTGAAGGAAGTAGATAGATGAAACGTGGAAAGCTAATTGTGCTATCTGGTCCTGGTGGAGTCGGTAAAAGTACGATTGTTCAAGAACTTAAGAAACGAGATCATTTCTATTTTTCAGTTTCTGCTACTACACGCGAACCCAGGCCTGGAGAAGTTGATGGCGAGGCCTATCATTTTGTAACACCGTCTGAATTTCAAAAGATGATTGATGCAAGGCATTTTCTTGAGTGGGCAGATTTCGCAGGAGCCAGATACGGGACACCGCGTCAACCAGTTCTTGATGCATTAACCAGTGGCAAAGATGTATTGCTTGAGATTGAGATTGAAGGTGCACGGCAAGTGAAGCAATCTATGCCTGAAGCAATGATGGTTTTCTTGCAACCACCATCCATGACTGAGCTTGAGCAACGTATTACGAATCGTGGAACGGATACACCCGAACGGATAGCGGCTCGATTAGCCCTGGCAAGGGCTGAGATGGCTGCTGCAGGGGAATTCGACCATATCCTCACTAATCATCGGGTCGATGAAGTAATTCAATCGCTGGTATCCTTGGCGACCTCATAACCTCTAGAAATCACCTTAAAAGGAGTCACTGTGGCATCGCTCGATGGAATCACTAATCCTCCAATCGACGAACTGCTCGATAAGAGCGGTTCGAAGTACTCACTTGTTCTGTATGCTGCAAAACGCGCGCGTCAGATCAACGCGTATTACTCCCAGCTCGGTGAAGGTTTGTTGGAGTATGTCGGTCCACTTGTCGAAACCCATGTTCATGAGAAGCCGCTATCTATCGCTATGCGCGAGATTAACGATGGCTTACTCACGATAGAGAATCTCGAACCGCAAAACTAACTTCAGCTATGGCTGGCGCTCCCATCACATTCCCTCGCGGCCGTGAGTTGATTCTCGGCGTCAGCGCTGGAATTGCCGCCTATAAATCCTGCGATCTTTTGCGTCGCCTCCAGGAGCATGGATTTCTGGTTACCGTCATACCTACCGAATCAAGCTTGAACTTTGTTGGCAAAGCTACGTGGGAGGCGCTCTCAGGTCGGCCAGTTTCAACATCGGTGTGGGAGAACATTGATTCTGTCTCTCACGTTTCACTCGGCGATAAAGCCGATTTTCTTCTCATCGCCCCAGCAACAGCTGATGTAATTGCACGGATCGCGCAAGGACGAGCCGATGATCTGCTCTCAACTACTGTGTTAGCGACAACGGCTCCGATTCTTATCGTTCCCGCCATGCATCCAAAGATGTGGCTCAATCAAGCTACTCAAGAGAATGTCAACATCCTCCGTGCGCGCGGAATTACGGTGATGGAGCCAGATGTTGGAAGGTTGACCGGAAAAGATTCAGGAATAGGCCGCTTTCCGGAAACTAAGACCATTATTGATCAGGTTTCGCAAATCTCAGGAAGACAAGCATTTCTGGCCGGTAAGAAAATTCTTGTAACGGCAGGTGGAACGCGTGAAGCGATTGATCCAGTTCGATTTATCGGGAATCACTCAAGTGGACGGCAAGGATTAGCCATTGCGTACGAAGCACTTAAGGCTGGTGCTGAAGTTACCGTGATTGCTGGCGCAACTGATCCTTTTCATCTAGAGGGAGCTAACCTCATTGAAGTTGAGAGTGCTCAGGAGATGAAACAAGCGGTACAAGCAGAGTTCGTTCGCTCAGATGCCCTCATCATGGCGGCAGCTGTAGCTGATGCGCGCCCACATTATGTTTCAAACGAGAAGATAAAGAAGAATGATCTGCTAGAGATCGCGCTCGTAAAGAACGAAGACATACTCGCATCGATTTCTTCGGTTAAGGGTAAGCATCAAGTACTTGTTGGATTTGCAGCTGAAACCTCAGATAACGCAATCTCGCTGGCCGAGAAGAAAATGCATGCGAAAGGCGCTGATTTTCTCTATGTGAATAATGTTTCTGGGGGAGCTGTTTTTGGTTCTGAGGAAACTTCTGGAATCCTCTTGGGACTTGATATCGCTCCGCGCGAATTT
>JAPOJL010000088.1 GCA_029978425.1 Actinomycetota bacterium | reverse complement strand
GAGTTTCTCCACATCGACGGGCCCAGGATCGGATTGGCCCCGCAACTTTGCGATTCGACGGCGCGTGCCTTCGTACATGGCAACAGCCATATGCCCACCATCAAGTGGAAGTATCGGCAGCAGATTAAAAATTCCAACGAAGATATTAAGAGAAGCAACGATGAGTAAGAAGGTTGCGAATTTCTCTCCTGTAGTTAAGTTTCCACTTGAAACTGTTTCGCCACTTACGCGAGCAACTCCCACAATTCCAACAAGACCATCGGCGGTGCGTTCTTCACCTAGAAACGTCTGACGCATTAAAGATGGAATCTGGGCGGGCAGTCCTATCAAGGCTTTAATCGAACCTTGGAATATTGAGCCAGTAGCGCTGAGGCTTTTGCCAATTGCCATTACAGGATTCTCGCGAACTAAACCAACTTCATTAATGATGCCCAGGAATCCGCGAACCTCACCATCAACCGTTCGCGATGCAGGTGTAATCGGAATCGTTACTTCAGCGCCATCTCTCAGAATCAAGAGAGTTATCTCCTTATTCGCAGATGCACGTAAGGTCGGAGTGATTTCTTCCCATTCTTTTTTCTCGCCATTAATTCCAATAATGCGATCGCCAGCCTTGATACCAACTTGCTTGGCAGGTGAAATCGGATCAGTCGCAGAACACTCGCTCGCTGTTGGAACGCAATCCACGACTTTTGAGACAACAGGAAGAATTTGTGAGGTGCCGACTCCAGCAAAGAGAGTGAATAGGAGAAGAATTCCCAATACAAAGTGCAGGAATGAACCAGCGCCAAGTACCACCAATTTCTGTGGGACCGTTGCAAGATAGAAAGCTCGGTGTTTAACATCGTCTGGAAGCTCCTCGCGCGGGGACATCCCAGAGATCTTGCAGTAACCACCTGCAGGAATCGCCTTAAATCCAAACTCGGTTTCGCCTCGCGTGGTTGACCAGATCCGCTTTCCAAATCCTAAAAAGAATTCAGTAACCCTCATTCCATATCGCTTGGCAGTCAAGTAATGGCCTAGTTCGTGAACCATCACAGAAGCCAATAAAGCAACGATGAATGCGATTACTCCAAGAATTCCCACGTCAGCTCCTACCTTTTCGCAAGCGCTTCTTGCGCTACGCGTCGCGCATCATTCTCAATGGCGCTGACATCTTTGATATCGCGAACCACAGATTGTGCTTGACCGCCTAATTTCGTAACGGTCTTTTCAATAGTATCCACAATTGCTGTGAATGGAATCTCTTCCTTCATAAAAGCTGCTACCGCGACTTCATTTGCTGCGTTATACATCGCAGCCACAGCTCCCCCAAGTGCGCCACAACGTTTTGCAAGCTCAACTGCAGGGAAACGTTCGTGATCAATCGGTGTGAAGGTCCATGTGTGAGCACTCTTCCAATCAATCGCTGGCATGGCATGCGCTACTCGGTCGGGATGTGCAATCGCATACGCGATCGGGCCCTTCATGTTGGGAGGTGACGCTTGGGCGATTGTTGAGCCATCTTTGAACTCCACCATCGAGTGCACAACAGATTGCGGATGAATAACCGCCTCAATCTTGTTGTACGGAATATCAAACAAATAGTGCGCTTCGATAATCTCAAGACCTTTATTTACCAACGTCGCTGAATTGATTGTTACTACTGGCCCCATACTCCAGGTTGGATGATTAAGTGCATCTGCTAAAGACACTTTCGATAGATCATTAACATCTCTAAATGGACCGCCGCTAGCTGTGAGGATGACTTTTTCTACATCAGCGATCTTGCCCGTCATCATCGCCTGAAAAAGCGCAGAATGTTCAGAGTCAACCGGAATGATCCGATCGCGACCGTGGGCCATCACTAAATCGCCTCCGGCAACGAGAGATTCCTTATTTGCAAGCGCTACTTTGTTTCCAACTTCCAAAGCGGCCAGTGTTGGACCTAAACCAATCGACCCTGTTATTCCGTTTAGCACTACATCGCATGACAAAGCAGCGATTTGAAGTGACGAGTGTGGGCCATCTATAACTTCAACGCTAGGTAGCGCGTCACGAAGAATGGAACCATCGCTCGTTGTACCAACAATAGGTACCGAGAATTTCTTTACTTGTTCTACTAATCTTTCAAGATTATTTGAGCCAGCGCTCAGTCCAACCACACGGAATTTCGTGGGATTAGCAGCGATAACTTCGAGGGCTTGAACGCCGATGGACCCTGTTGAGCCCAAAATCACGATATCGCGCATCTGCCTATCTTCTCAGAAATAGGCAGATTTAATCGAAAAGATAGAATGCGCCCATGACTTCTGGACCGCATATCCCGCAGGAAAGAAAACTTGTAACTGCAATACCTGGACCGAAATCCCAGGAATTGATCAAGCGTCGTTCCGAAGCGGTCTCAGCAGCACTTGGTATGGCAATTCCTGTTGTGGTCGAAAAAGCTGGCGGCGGAGTAATTGTTGATGTCGATGGCAACTCCATTATTGATATGGGCGCCGGTATTGCAGTAGTTAATGTCGGAAACTCTGCTGATCGCGTTGTGAAAAATGTTCAAGCACAAGTAGAAGCATTTACTCATACCTGTTTCATGATCGCTCCATATATGGG
>JAPOJL010000087.1 GCA_029978425.1 Actinomycetota bacterium | reverse complement strand
CGCGGTGCGGTCTTTGATAAATCAGAGACGGGAGAGATTGCACTTACTCGCGAAGGCGGACATCTGCGTAATCGCATTCTTCATGCCGGCGGCGATGCCACAGGAGCTGAAGTCTCACGTGCGCTTCTTGCTGCGGTTTCTCATGATCCTGGTATCGAAGTTATTGAACATGCGCTGGTCCTAGATGCGTTGAAGACAAAAGATGGTCGAGTATGTGGCGTAACTCTTCACGTCATTGGTGAAGGAAGTCGTGACGGAGTTGGACAAGTTCTAGCCCGCGCCGTTGTGTTAGCAACAGGTGGACTTGGTCAGGTTTATTCACAAACTACCAATCCATCTGTTTCAACGGGTGATGGAGTTGCACTTGCACTTCGTGCCGGAGCAGATGTGGCAGATGTCGAGTTCATTCAATTCCATCCCACCGTGCTTTATATGGGTGAAGGCTCACGCGGACAACAACCACTTATTTCTGAAGCGGTTCGTGGTGAAGGTGCATTTCTTGTCAATGATCGTGGTGAGAGATTTATGCGCGGAGTTCATCCACTTGCTGATCTTGCGCCCCGAGATATCGTTGCAAAAGAGATCTCTCGTCAGATGCAATTAACGGGATCACTCCATGTCTGGCTCGATGCCCGCGAAATTAAAGATTTTTCTGATCGCTTCCCAACGATTTATGCATCATGTAAAGAGATTGGAATCGATCCGACCCATGATTTAATTCCGGTTGCTCCAGCATCGCACTATGCATCAGGTGGAGTGCGCACTGATTTAAATGGCCATTCCTCAGTTCCGGGGCTCTATGCCGTAGGCGAAACAGCATGTACCGGCGCTCATGGTGCCAATCGCTTGGCTTCTAATTCATTACTTGAAGGCCTGGTCTTTGGTGCACGAATTGCTGAAGATATTGCCGCAAATCTCTCTGACTTTGAAACGCCTGCGCCACAAGATGCTTTTGATTTCCTTCTCTCACCATCTATTCGTGGTGAACTGCAACGCGCCATGTCTAAGGGCGCATCCGTTGTGCGCTCTGAAAAGACTTTGAAAGAAACTCTTACAGCCCTTGAGAAGATAAAAAGCGCTTCAACTATTTACGCAAACCTTGATGCATGGGAGACCACCAATCTGTATCTATTGGCTACCGCAATCGTCCGTTCCGCTCTAGAACGCACTGAATCGCGTGGCTCTCATTGGCGGGAAGATTTCCCCGAAACCTCAGATAAGTGGACTAAACGTATTCACCAAAATCTCTCGAGCACAGGAGATTGGAACTCCACAACAGAGGAGGTGTTCAATGATCTCTCCATCGCTCGTTAAGAATATTGAAGGCGCTGGACTTGATGTAGCACTCATTGAACAGAGAGTTGCGGGGGCGCTAGCAGAAGATGCGCATGGTGGAGATCTCACCAGCAAAGCCACGATTAGCGCTGACCACATAAGTAAAGCTCATTTCACTTCACGCAAGAGCGGTGTTGTTGCAGGAACCCTTGTTGCAGCGGCGGTTCTTGAGCAATGTGGAATAACAAATTATGAGATTGTGAAAAAGGATGGAAGTTCCGTGAGCGCTGGCGAAGTGATTATTGAAGTAGAAGGAAATACCCGCGCAATTTTGTTAGCGGAGCGCACCACACTTAATTTCTTATCTCACCTTTCTGGGATTGCAACCATCACATCGCTCTGGGTAAAGGAAGTATTAGGCACCTCAACTCAGGTTCGTGATACTCGTAAGACCACTCCTGGGCTACGAGAACTCGAAAAATATGCGGTTCGTATGGGCGGGGGCACTAACCACCGGATGACTCTTACCGATGGAGCGTTAATTAAAGATAACCACATCGCTGCGGCCGGCTCGGTTACTGAAGCAATAAATCGAGTAAAGAAGGAATTCCCTGGCGTTGAGATCGAAGTAGAAGTAGATAACTTGGAACAACTGAAGGAAGCGCTACAAGCAGGGGTCGATATTGTCTTGCTCGACAATATGAATATCGAACAGACCAAAGCTGCCGTTGAAATTGCTAAGAATTCGAAAACCAAACTTGAATCATCAGGTGGATTAAAGATCGAGAATGCAGCTGCCTATGCCGCAACTGGAGTCCACTACTTAGCTGTAGGTGCGCTGACCCATTCAGCTCCCGTACTCGATATTGGATTGGACTTCTAATGCTGCTCACTATTGATATTGGAAACACAAATACTGTTCTTGGAATCTTTGATGGCGACGAGATGGTTGATTCATGGCGCGTTAAGACAGATGCGCGTGATACCGCCGACGAGTTATGGTTGCAATATCGCTCGCTGATTACGGGTTACACCGTCACTGGCCTATCTGTCTGCTCCACAGTTCCTGCAGTCCTTCGCGAAGCGCGCTCCATGATCTCGCGCTACTTTCAAGAAGTCCGTACCACGATTATTGAACCTGGTGTGAAAACTGGAGTGCCGCTTCTCGTGGATAATCCAAAAGAAATCGGCGCAGACCGCATCGTTAATACTCTTGCCGCACATAATCTCTATGGCGAAGGCGCATGTATCGTCGTTGATTTTGGAACCTCCACAAACCTCGATGTCGTATCACCCAAAGGCGAATTCCTCGGCGGAGCTCTCGCACCTGGAATTGAAATTTCAGTTGAGGCGTTAGCGGCTCGAGCTGCACAACTTCGTAAAG
>JAPOJL010000086.1 GCA_029978425.1 Actinomycetota bacterium | reverse complement strand
GCGCATCATCTATAAGTCTTTGTGCATCTGCCAAAGTTCCATAATCTGGTTCGATATTCATGTAATCAGAGACGTCATATCCGTGGTCGTTCTGAGGAGATGGGTACCACGGCGTAATCCATATTGCGTCAACACCAAGCTTCTGTAGGTAACCAAGTTTCGAGCGAATACCTTCTACATCGCCGATGCCATCGCCATTTGAATCAGCAAATGAACGGATATAGATCTGATAGGTAACTGCATCGCGCCACCAAGGGCGAACGCCGCGAGGCGCTAGCTGGGTACTCACTTTTTCTCCTCTAAATATTGCTGCAGAAAGGCCCTTTCCTCGTCATTGAGCGGGCGAGACTTTGCAACACTTTCATCGACTGCGACTTGAACCGTTTTCACGCGGGCATAAATCTTCTTTTCGTCTTTGATCTCGTAGACCATGGCAAAAGATGAATTCCCTATCGATTCAACCCAGAGTTCGACATCGACATAGATTCCACCTTGGAATATCGGGGCTAAGAAATCCACTTCTGCACGCGCAACAACCATCTCTAAAATCCCAGGTAGGTTTCCATCACGTGTGTGTTGCACAAAAGACCATTCAAAGCGAGCTTCTTGGGCAAATGTTAAGTATTTAGCATTATTCACATGGCCCATAGCGTCGAGATCATCCCAACGCACAAAAGCTTTATGGTGATACTTCATCGAGTTAACTTTCTATACGTCACACGATGGGGACGAGCTGCTTCGGGGCCAAGGCGATCGACCTTATTTTTCTCATATGACTCAAAGTTTCCTTCAAACCAGAACCATTGAGAGTCACCCTCATAAGCCAGGATGTGAGTTGCCACGCGGTCCAAGAACCAACGATCATGGGAAATAACAACGGCGCATCCTGGAAATTCTAGAAGTGCATTCTCCAAAGAACCCAGCGTTTCTACATCAAGATCATTGGTGGGCTCATCGAGAAGTAAAAGGTTTCCACCCATCTTTAGGGTGAGCGCAAGATTGAGACGATTTCGCTCTCCGCCCGATAGGACTCCAGCAGCTTTCTGTTGATCTGGTCCTTTAAATCCAAAAGCAGATACATAAGCGCGACTCGGCATCTCTACCGCGCCAACTTTCATAAAATCTAAACCATCAGATACAACTTCCCAGAGTGATTTCTTTGGATCAATTCCACCGCGAGACTGGTCGACGTAAGAAATCTTTACCGTCTCGCCTACCTTGATGCTTCCCGAGTCTGGGGTTTCTAAACCAAGAATCATCTTGAAGAGCGTTGTTTTACCCGCTCCATTTGGGCCAATTACACCGACAATTCCATTTCGTGGAAGGGAGAATGACAAGTTATCAATCAGTAATCTCTCACCAAATCCTTTAGAGAGGTTCTCGACATCAACAACGATATTTCCAAGGCGTGGGCCCATAGGAATTTGAATCTCTTCGAAATCTAGTTTGCGTGCCTTTTCAGCTTCAGCTGCCATCTCTTCGTAGCGAGCAAGACGTGCCTTGGACTTGGCTTGGCGACCTTTAGCGTTCTGGCGTACCCAATCCAATTCTTCCGCTAATCGCTTAGCGCGCTTAGCATCTTTCTGTCCCTCAATCTTTAAGCGAGCTGCTTTCGTCTCGAGATAAGTGGAGTAATTACCTTCATACGGATAGGCGCGACCTCGATCGAGCTCGAGAATCCATTGCGCAACGTTGTCCAAGAAATAACGATCGTGGGTAATTGCTACAACTGTTCCCTCATACTTTGAGAGGAATTGCTCTAACCAAAGAACAGATTCAGCATCAAGATGGTTTGTGGGCTCATCAAGCAGCAGTAGATCCGGCTTCTGTAAAAGTAATTTGCAGAGCGCAACACGACGTCGCTCTCCACCAGAGAGGACTTTTACATCAGCATCGGGAGGTGGGCAACGAAGCGCATCCATCGCTTGTTCGAGTTGTGAATCTAAATCCCAGGCATTGAGGTGATCAAGCTTTTCTTGCAGGCTACCCATTTCTGCAAGCAACTTGTCGTAATCTGCATCAGGGTTTGCCATCTCTTCTGATACTTGATTAAAACGCGCAAGAAGCGCCATAGTTTCGGCAACGCCTTCTTGAACATTTTCTAAAACATTTTTCTCTTCATTCAATGGTGGCTCTTGCAGAAGAATTCCCACCGAGTATCCCGGTGTTAGGTAAGCCTCGCCATTAGAAGGTTGTTGCAACCCTGCCATGATCTGTAGGACTGTTGATTTTCCAGCGCCATTGGGGCCAACAACACCAATCTTTGCGCCCGGCAAGAACATCAAAGTGACGTCATCAAGAATGACTTTGTCACCATGCGCTTTACGCGCCTTCTTCATTGTGTAAATGAACTCTGCCACGAGGCGAAACCTTATCGTCTAGCCGCGGTATTAATCGCACTCGGTAGACTTAAGCCA
This sequence comes from Actinomycetota bacterium, assembly GCA_029978425.1. The sequence goes on along the minus strand of JAPOJL010000086.1, from coordinate 242 downwards.
CAAATGCGCCTGTAGCTCAGTCGGATAGAGCACCCGCCTTCTAAGCGGGTTGTCGCAGGTTCGATTCCTGCCGGGCGCGCAGACTGTTTTCTTCAATCACTGTTTTAAGGCATAAAAGAACCCAGGGCCACCCTCGTTGCCCTGGGTTCTTTTCTTTAGTTATTGGGTAGTGGAATTACTTGTTTGCTCGAGCGATTAACTGCTTCGCCTTTTCAAGGAATGTGCCTTCAATCACGATGAAT
>JAPOJL010000085.1 GCA_029978425.1 Actinomycetota bacterium | reverse complement strand
ATATCTTTTAAAATGACCTACAGATTTATCGAAATCGCTATATAAAGACTGGTAAGCTGGCACACTAAAAATTAAATACCCATCTGACTCAATTTTTTGTGACGCTTTTTGAATTTCCTCTAAATCATTTTGAATCTCAAGGCGTTGCTGAGCAGTGACCACTCCCCCAGCACATGACGGTGAGTCAGAGAGGGAGCCGCAGAGATAAACCGATACTTCAATCTTGTCGTACCAGTAATCCTTCATCACTCTCACTTGAGCATTAGAGAGCAATCCGATTCCTAGCAGGGAGAGAGAAATGGCAACAGTAATAACGACAGCAAAAGTCATGGTCAGATTGCGACGGAGTCCGATTCCTACTTCACTGAGAATAAATCCTGCGCGCATAGCTACCCCGTGTATCCGTAAACTCCGCGGGCTTGGTCGCGGATAACTTGGCCTTTATCTAGTTCGATAACGCGCTTGCGCATCTGATCCACAATTCCAGCATCATGAGTCGCCATAACAACTGTGGTTCCCTCGCGATTAATGCGATCGAGTAATTTCATAATCCCAACTGAAGTTGCAGGATCTAAGTTTCCTGTGGGCTCATCAGCAATAAGAATGGCTGGATTACTTACATAAGCGCGTGCGATTGCAACGCGTTGCTGTTCGCCACCCGATAATTCGCCAGGTTTGCGATCTGCTTTATCTTCAAGACCAACAAGTTCTAAAACCTCAGGAACTTCACGAGCAATCTCTTTCTTCGAGAATCCCAGAACGTGAAGCGTGAAAGCGACATTCTCAGCTACAGTCTTATTCGGCAGCAATCGAAAATCTTGAAATACCGTTCCAACTTGGCGACGGAGCTCTGGAACTTTCCAATTAGATAGCGTTCCCAAGTCTTTTCCTGCAACATGGATACGTCCCGATGTTGGCTTCTCTTCGCGAAGCACAAGACGCAGGAATGTTGACTTACCGGAACCTGAAAGACCCACCAAGAAAACGAACTCGCCTTTTTCGATATCGATGCTCACATTATCGAGAGCAGGTCGATCGGTCTTGGAATAGACCTTGGTTACGTTTTCGAAGCGAATCACGGGTGTGATTTTAGGTAGCACTCAGGTAAAAGTTCAGGATAAACCCGCCTATTTGGGGTGAGAAAAAACGCAGAAAGAGGCGTTAAGCGCGGGAATATTGCACAGAGAAGAAGGAACTCTCTTACTTCTTCTCCCGGCGCCAACGAATTCCCGAAGCAATAAATCCATCAAGATCACCGTCGAGTACAGCTTGAGTATTACCCGTTTCAAAGTCAGTGCGATGATCCTTCACCATTTGATAGGGATGAAGGACATAGGAACGAATCTGATTTCCCCATGATCCAGAGGAATCTCCGCGCAGTGCATCAATCTTTGCTCGCTCTTCTTGATTGCGTTTTTCAAGAAGTTTTGACTGGAGTACTGCCATCGCAGTCGCACGATTTTGTATCTGGGAACGTTCGTTCTGACACGAAACTACAATCCCTGTGGGAATATGCGTAATTCGAACAGCAGAGTCGGTTGTATTTACACCTTGCCCGCCAGGCCCAGATGAGCGATACACATCTACACGAATATCTTTTTCATCAATATCTATGTGATCGCTCTGATCAACAACGGGAACTACTTCAACACCTGCAAAAGATGTGTGCCGGCGGTTTTGGCTATCAAATGGTGAAATTCGTACCAAACGATGGGTTCCCTGCTCCACAGAAAGCGTTCCATAGGCATAAGAGCCTGAAACTCTAAAGGTTGTGGATTTGATTCCTGCTTCTTCAGCATACGAGGTTTCTAATACATTCACGCCATAATTATGGCGCTCGCAATATCTCAAATACATTCTTGAAACCATTTCAGCCCAATCCGCAGCATCGACGCCACCAGCTTCTGATCGAATCGTGATAAGGGCATCGCGGTGATCGTATTCGCCGCTCAACAGAGTTTGAACTTCAAGATCAGAGATGGCTGCAGTTAAGGAATCAAGTTCTTTTTCGACTTCTTGTCTCGCATTAACGTCATTCTCGTTATTGGCGAGTTCTAACATGATCGGCAGATCCCCAATGCGATTTCTTAGCCCTGAAACCTTATTTATGGTTCCCTGAACTCTTGATAAAGCGCTGGTTACTTTTTGCGCATTTTCAGGATCATTCCAAAGGTCAGGTGTGCCGGCTTTTGCCTCCAGTTCAACGAGCTGGCTCTGCAACTTCGGGAGATCTAGAACTGATTCAATCGATGCCAAGGTAGCGCTCAGCGCAGAAATTTCTACATTGATTTCACGCTCGGCCATAGAACAAGGATAGAAGAGTTATCCAGATTCAGTTCACCACGAACATGAAGTGGGGTGAGCGACGGGGCTCGAACCCGCGACATCCCGGACCACAACCGGGTGCTCTACCAGCTGAGCTACGCCCACCATGTTTATTGCTTGGCTAATGATACGGCAAAAATCTTTAAATTATTTTCAACCATTATTTACGCATATCTTATTAGGGAATAAAGATTGCGCTGCGGTAGTAATCAAGCTCTGCAATGGAATCTCTGATATCACCTAAGGCCCGGTGGTTGCCATCTTTGGCAGGGGCGGCAAAGTAGGTTTTTGGATACCACCTTCTAGCTAACTCTTTGATGGTTGAAACATCAATGGTTCGATAATGCA
>JAPOJL010000084.1 GCA_029978425.1 Actinomycetota bacterium | reverse complement strand
TTCAGTGCTGCCAAATGTTTCTTCTCTTGGGGGAATAGAATAAATCTCCGCAGTATCCCAAAAGTTAACACCTTGATCTAAAGCAAAATCCATTTGTTCAAATCCATCAGCTTGAGTATTTTGTTCACCCCAGGTCATTGTGCCGAGAGCTAACCGAGAAACTCTTACGCCGCTGCGCCCGAGTTGGCGTTGTTCCATGAAAAGACCATAGCACCAATAACCTTGGAACATGACGATCTTCCTCTTGCTGCGTCACGCGCACTCCACAGCAAATGATGCTGGGATTTTGGCGGGTCGTACTGATGGAATTCATCTTTCGACGAAAGGTATCCAGCAAAGTAAGGGTTTACCGAAAGCGTTACAAGAGATTCCCATCAATCGCTTTATATCTAGCTCATTGCCTAGATGTATCGAGACGATTCAGCCAACTCTTACGCAGAGACATAGACGGTTAGTCACAGACGATAGCTTTATTGAAATGGACTACGGCGCTTGGTCTGGACGAGAATTGAAGAAATTACGTAAAGAAAAAGGCTGGAAGCAAGTTCAGCGGAACCCGATGACTTTTACTTTTCCTCAAGGCGAAAGCTTTGCAAGAACAGCGGTTCGAATTGAACGAGGGCTACAAAACCTCTCGAAGATATATCCGAAAGAGACGATTCTGATCGTTACTCATGGAGATATTATCAAGTTGGCGACTCAAATCACTTTAGGGGGAGATCTCAATAAATTTCAGAGGCTCATTGTCGATACCTGTAGCTTGACGGTACTGGATTGGAAGAAGAACGAACGTTCTTTACTGCATTTCAATCAGAAGTTAGTGAAAGTAAAGACATCGAAAAACGAGAAGGCGCGAATGAAATCTCGACGAGTGCTTGGGGGAGGTTCAGGTGTCTAGGCAGATTTACAATCTCGATCAAGTAGATCGCTTTGTCTTAGGCACTGTTGGTCAACCTGGCGAGCGCGCCTTCTATCTTCAAGTACGTAAGGCAGGACAGGTATTTAGTTTTGCCCTTGAGAAATCCCAAGCTCAAGCTCTCACAGAGAGATTTGCCGAAATTCTCAAAGACACGCGTATGACTCAAGGTGCAGTCGAGCGAGATACAGAACCGTTAGATGCGCCTATTGATTCTGAATTTACGTTAGGTGTTATGGCCATTACATGGCAAGCCGACTCTCAGCTCATTAGATTTGAAGCGCAAGGCATCTCTAATGAATCTAGTGATGAAGTTTTCGAAGAGATCGTAGGTGATGACGTCGAATCAGCTCCCGCGATACTTCGTTTAACCTTAACGCCTTCCCAAGTTCGCGGATTTGTACCGCGCTCGTTCTCTGTTATCAAAGCTGGACGTCAACCGTGCATGTTCTGTGGTGGGCCCATCAATCCAGACGGACATATTTGTCCACGCGCTAATTGAAACTATCGTGCGCAGCGAAGCAGAGTTAATCTCTGGAGAACTGATCATCGAAGGTCGCCTCATCGATGCGTCAAATGCCACTCTTTATGGAGTAATCAAGAACTCCACTGAAGAACAATTCCCTGTGGTTTATAAACCGATAGCAGGAGAGCGACCATTGTGGGATTTTCCGGATGGAAATCTTGCATCGCGAGAGGTGGCAGCGTTTCTGGTCAGCAAGGAAGTCGGTTTCAATTGCGTTCCAACAACGGTGTTACGAGATGGACCATTCGGAGTTGGAGCAGTTCAAGAGTGGATAGAGATCAAAGATGATACCGACGTCATCGCTATCGCACAGTCAAAAGCTAGGGCCATTCGAAATATGGCGCTCTTTGATGTTGTCATCAATAACACGGATCGAAAATTTGGTCATATCCTTCCCGTAGATGACAGCACAATCCTTGGTTGTGACCATGGGGTCGCTTTCCATGAAGAATTTAAGTTGCGCACCGTCATCTGGCAGTTCGCAGGCGAGGTACTTAATGAGACTGAACGACATCAGATAGAGAATCTCGTCCGATGGTTGGAGGATGGCGGAAGAGATATTCTCATCAACTTCCTTACAGATGCTGAGATCACGGCAATGCGTGAAAGAGTTATTCAACTCTTACAAACAGGATTTCCCTATCCTTCGCAAGATTGGCCGGCAATACCATGGCCTCCGGTTTAGTTGCTGAGCGCGAGAACAGGGTATTTACCGTTAAATCTTTGTAGCATTGCTTCATGCGCTCATGGCCGAATCTGACCCTTCCGCCAGCGTTGTCAAAGATTGGCCATAAACCGCTCGCTCTCTTTGATTCTTATAAAAAGTCGTTGGTCAAGATTCAGGATAATGAGCCTTCGCTCTATGTATGCGGAATAACCCCTTACGACGCTACCCATCTTGGGCATGCTGCTACGTATATTTCTTTTGATCTCATTCATCGCTATTTGCTGATGCAAGGCAAGAATGTGACGCTTGTAGAGAACATCACTGATATTGATGATCCGCTGTTGGAGAGAGCCGCACGGGATAACCAAGGGTGGGAGTCCCTAGCGACGTCGCAGATCGATTTGTTTCGTACTGATATGGCGGCGCTCCGAGTCTTACCTCCACACCACTATCAAGGCGTTGTTGAGTCGATGTCGATCATTATCGAATTAGTGCAGAGACATATCGATAGCGGCCTTACATATGCACTCGAAGGAGATATATACCTTGACCTTACAAAGGTTGATGGTGAGTTGAACGCTCTTCCGTTCTCTCTGGAGGAAGCTTCAAATATC
>JAPOJL010000083.1 GCA_029978425.1 Actinomycetota bacterium | reverse complement strand
AGTCCAAACATAAATCAAAGAATTGGTGCGCTCACGAGTCCCGTCGAAGCAACAAAAGGAAATTTAAATGAGCGATAGAACTTCTCGGAGAAAATGAAGATCAAACCAAATCCAATCGTCAGAAATCCCAGTAGATGCGTCAATAACGTAGAGTTTCTATTGATTAGATCACCGAGCGCGCCAAAGAGCACGCCATATGAAACAAAGAGAAATGCAAAACCAGAAACAAAGAGAATTGAACCTAAAACCATCCGCCGCTTCGTAGCAAAAGCCCCCGATACATATCCGAGATATCCCGGTAGAAGTGGCAATACACATGGCGATGCAAAGGAAATGAGCCCAGCAATCGCAGCAACTAATGATGCAGCCAGGATGCTGCCATCAAAGACTTGGTTTACCAGAAACTCATTCATTGGATTTCACTCGCTCAATCAGATCTTCCAGCGCTGAAAAGGTCACTTCACCGCTTACTCGCGCCGCTACCCGACCTTCGGCGTCGATAATCAACGTAGTTGGAATTGCGTTAGGTGTGAGCTGGCCATGGAATTTCAAAAGAATGGCGTCATCTACTAAGGATGGATATTCAATTCCAAATCGCTTCACAAAGGCGCGGGCCGACACCACGCTATCGCGCGTTAATACTCCGAGGAATTGCACTTCAGGATGTTTAACTGACAATTCTTGGAGCGCTGGCGCTTCTGCGCGACATGGAGAGCACCACGATGCCCAAACATTGAGTACCAATACTTTTCCAGCGCTCGCTGTAAAAGTGCCACCATCGAGCGTTGGTCCAGAAACCACAGGCGCTTCCTTGCGATCAGCCTGGGGGATAAAAGTTGCTACGCCATTTCCAGCAATAAAGGATTGTTCATTAGTACTTAACGCACCACCATTTGAGCAGGCGAGCAACAATGGAATCAGCAAGAAGAGTAGGTACTTCTTCATTTCTTCTTCGGCGGCAGTAAGTGCGCCGCAGGTTCACTATAGGAGAGCCCCACAACTTTTCCAGATGCATCAAAGTGGAGACTTGTGACCGATGCTAAAGAGCATTGACGTTTACGTGGATCATGTAAGAAGCGTCGTCCTTCAACTGAGGAACGGAGAATCCAAATCGGTAATTGGTGTGAAACAACCAACGCATCTTTTCCCTGCGCTGCAACACGAGCAGCTTCGACGGCTGCGCTCATACGTTCAACTTGTTCGGTATATGGCTCGCCCCATGATGGACGCCATGGATTCCATAAATGGCGCCATGCGCTTGGTTGCTTTAAAACTCCATCACCCACGCCAAAAGGTTTTCCTTCAAAGATATTTGCTGCTTCAATCAATCGCTCATCGGTTGTGATCGCAAGATTGTGATGGGTTGAAATCGGTAACGCAGTTTGTTGTGCACGTTCGAGTGGTGATGCATGAATTGCACCTAATGAAAGTTCCTTGCTCCACTCAGCCACAGCGCGTGCCATTTCTTGACCACGTTCTGAGAGTTTCCAACCTGGTTGGCGCCCGTAGAGAATGCTGTGAGGATTTTCGACTTCACCGTGGCGCACCACGTGAACAGTTGATGAAATCGCTGGTAAATCGCTCATGCGGCAAGCATAAAGGGTTGTCGTAAACGAGAAGCAATGAAGGTATTTCGTTACTGTGCTCACATGCCGCGCATCGCTTTCTTTGATGTAGATAACACCATTACGCGCGGATCTACCCTCTATTTTCTTGGCCGCGGAATGTACAACCGCGGCTTCTTTACAAAGCGCGATATCGGGGCCTGGGTTCTTGCCAATATTCGCTTCCGCATGACGGGCACTGAAAAAGATGAAGTTATCTCGCGTTTTCAAAAAGCGGCGACTGATTTTATTGGCGGCCATGATGTCAAAGAGATCCGCGTCATCGGTGAAGAGATTTACAACGAGTTTGTATCTCCCGCAATCTGGCAAGGAACTATTGAATTAGCTAAGGAACATCTCAATAGCGGCGATGAAGTCTGGTTAGTGACCGCATCCCCAGAAGATTTCGCAAATTTGATTGCAGAACGTCTGGGTTTTACTGGTGCAATTGGAACTAAAGCAGAAATCAAAGATGGCAAATACACCGGTAACCTGACTGGAAAGCTATTACATGGAAAAGAAAAAGCGATTGCAATCCAAGAGATGGCGCGCACTCGCAATATTGATTTGAAAGAATGTTTTGCATACTCCGATTCCCATAATGATCTTCCACTTTTGAGCGCTGTCGGAAATCCACGAGCCATCAATCCAGATGCAAAACTTCGTATTATGGCATTCTCTCAAGGCTGGCCGGTACACGATTTCCGTCGACTACGTTGGTTAAACCGCGTGATTGGTCCAATCGTTAGCCGCTTTGCTGGATTCTGGGTTTATCTCACCGCACGCTCTCGTCGCTAACTACAAAAAGAGACAGAAGCTTTCACTCTTCAGTAATGTAGGCCAGTTATGTCCATGACTGGTGCGCTCGATAGCGATGTGAATCAATTTCCATCCTTTGCTCAAGAGCTGCGCGATCGCAGCGATGAAGATTTAACAAAACTCTTCTCACTCCGCCCTGATCTCATCACTCCAGTTCCTGCAGATATGACTGCGCTCTCTACCCGCGCCACATCAGCTCCTAGCTTGTTGCGCGCTTTAGAGACCCTGAATCAATGGCAGTTCCAAGTCCTCGAAGTCTGCGCTGCTTTAAGCGATCCCTTTACTGCTAAAGAAGTAGTAGCCCTGAGCGATAAAGCAGCGGAATTAGTTA
>JAPOJL010000082.1 GCA_029978425.1 Actinomycetota bacterium | reverse complement strand
TTTTCCAATATAACGAGCTGAAGGGCGAATTAAGCGGCCAGTGCGCTTCTGTTCCAAGATATGAGCAGACCAACCAGCTGTTCGTGCCGAAGTAAACATCGGCGTAAACATATGTCCAGGAACTTCTGCGAAATCAAGAAGTACTGCGGCCCAGAACTCAACATTGGTTTCAAGTACGCGATCGGGGCGACGTTCACGTAATTCGGCAAGCGCTGCTTCTTCAAGCGCTTTCGCAACTTGGTAACGAGGTGCGCCAAGTTCTTCACAGGTACGACGAAGAGTGCGTGAGCGAGGATCTTGGGCGCGATAAACGCGATGGCCAAATCCCATCAAACGCTCGCCTTTATCGAGCAATTCTTTTACATATTTACGTGCATCGCCGATTCTTTCAACTTCCTCAATCATATGAAGAACTCGAGATGGCGCGCCACCATGGAGTGGGCCAGACATCGCGCCAATTGCGCCAGAAATGGATGCAGCAACATCTGCACCAGTAGAAGCAATCACACGAGCGGTAAATGTTGAAGCATTCATTCCATGTTCTGCTGCTGAAACAAAATAGGCATCAATAGCGCGAACATGTTTTGGATCTGGTTCACCTCTCCAGCGAATCATCATGCGCTCTACGACAGTGTGTGCTTTATCAACTTCTGATTGCGGAACCATAGGCTGCCAAGTTCCGCGAGCTGATTGGGCAACATAGGAAAGCAACATGACCGAAACTCGAGCGAGGTTGCTACGAGCTTCTTCATCAGAAATATCAAGAAGTGGTTTCAAACCCCATGCAGGTGCAAGCATCGCAATCGCAGATTGGACGTCAACGCGAACATCACCGGAGTGAATCGGAATGGGAAATGGTTCTGCGGCAGGAAGTCCAGGATTAAATTCATCATCGACAAGCAATCCCCACACGTTTCCAAAAGAAACGCGCCCTACGAGATCATCGATATCTACACCGCGGTATCGAAGCGCACTACCTTCTTTATCTGGTTCGGCGATTTCTGATTCAAATGCGATTACGCCTTCAAGACCGGGTTTAAAGTCATCTGCCATGCGCCGTATTCTGCCCCTATCGGTGAAGTGCGCAAAACGGCGCAGTCAAAGATGCCCTATCGCCTAAAGTGACGTTAGATACACCCATGACAGAGAGAAATCAGCCTGAGGTAGACCGCGCTGAAATCTCGGCAATGCGCCGTTCCTATGGCGAAGTTGGAATCACTGAAGCAGCCATCAACCCAGATCCAATTGCGCAATTTCAAATCTGGCTTAAAGAAGCCGCGGCAAACTCCATGATTGTTGAAGCCAATGCCATGGTCCTCTCCACTGTTGGATCTGGAAAGCCAACATCGCGCACTGTCCTTCTCAAAGATGTCACCTCTTCCGGCTTTACCTTCTTCACTAACTATGGATCTCGTAAGGCAAATGAAATTTCGAATAACTCTGCCGTCTCACTTCTCTTTCCTTGGTATCCGATGGAGCGCCAAGTAATTGTCTTAGGAGATGCAGTGCGAATTTCAGAGACAGAATCTGAAAAGTATTTTGCAACTCGCCCTTGGTCTAGCCAAATTGGCGCATGGGCCAGTAATCAATCAGAGGTGCTTGATTCACGAGAAGTTCTCGAAGCACGTTGGAAAGATATCGCCGCTAAATATCCGGAAGGTTCTACAGTGCCTAAACCTCCACATTGGGGTGGGTTCTTGGTCACACCAATAAGTATTGAATTCTGGCAAGGACGCTATTCACGCCTCCATGATCGCCTCAGATTCACACGCAATGTTGAGCTCGATAGCAACCAAACCGAAACCAATTGGAAGCTAGAACGCTTCTTCCCATAGGCTTAGCGCGTTATGTCCGATATCAAGATTCCCGATAATTTGAAGCCGCGCGATGGCCGTTTTGGTTGCGGTCCATCAAAGATCCGACCTGAAGCGCTCTCATCTCTCGCTGCATCGGGTACTTCCATTCTTGGAACTTCGCACCGTCAAAAGGCCGTTAAGAACGTTGTCGGAAGAGTGCGCACTGGGCTCTCCTCACTCTTCAATCTGCCTGAAGGATATGAAGTTGTTCTAGGAAATGGTGGTTCTACTGCGTTCTGGGATATCGCCACTTTTGGACTTATAGAAAAGAAATCACAGCACTTAAGTTTCGGAGAGTTCTCTTCAAAGTTTGCTTCTGCTGCAAAAGAAGCGCCATTCCTTGACGAACCCACAGTCATCAAATCTGAACCGGGCTCTCATCCACTTCCTGTCGCAGAAGCTGGCGTAGATGTCTATGCCCTGACTCATAATGAAACTTCTACTGGCGTTGCAATGCCAATCAAACGTCCTGCTGGTACTGATGGCGCGCTGGTTCTCGTTGATGCCACAAGCGCTGCTGGTGGACTCGATGTTGCCGCACAAGAATTTGATACCTATTACTTCGCCCCACAAAAATCTTTCGCATCTGATGGTGGTTTGTGGCTGGCTCTGATGAGTCCGGCCGCGATTGCTCGCGTTGCAAAAATCAAAGAGAGTGGGCGTTGGGTTCCAGCGTTCTTTGACTTAACGATTGCAATTGAGAACTCTCGCTTAGATCAGACTTACAACACTCCTGCGGTCGCGACTTTGATGTTGCTCGCTGATCAGATCGAGTGGATGAACACCAACGGCGGTATGTCCTTTGCAGCTGGACGCTCTTCGAAATCTGCAGAAATCATGTATGGCTGGGCTGAGAAGACTTCGTACACAACTCCTTTTGTCACTGATCCTGCGATGCGCTCAAAAGTCGTTGCCACTATCAACTTCGATGATGC
>JAPOJL010000081.1 GCA_029978425.1 Actinomycetota bacterium | reverse complement strand
GCCCAGTACTAAAGTGGCTTGGAGCGGCTTCAACATATGTTGATGCCATTCTCTTCTTTGGATCACTAGCTGCTCAAATTTTAATGGTCTATGAAAAATATGACAGCTGGCCGATGTGGCTCATTGTCGATGCAGGATATGTCGCACTTTATGCTTCGCAAGATCTCCTCTTCACAACGTTGCTCTATGTAGCGTTCACCGCGATGGCAGCTTTGGGATGGAGTACTTGGTATGGATCTCATAGACGCGCTATTCGATCTCTGTAAGCCACATCCCCAACCCATCATCGCAATTGATGGGCCAGCAGGTGCGGGAAAGACGACTCTTGCACATGACATCGCCCTAGCGATGGCCTCCCGATATTCGGTGGCCGAGATTCATATGGATGACCTCTACGACGGCTGGGATAATGCTCTTAATTCTCAGCTGACCGACCTTTTAACGTATCTCGTGCAGTCACATAAGAATGAGAAATCACTCTCCCTATCCACTTATAACTGGCAAGAAGGAAGATTTAATTCACCATCGCTCATAGAAAGCACTCAATTACTTATTCTCGAAGGTGTAGGAAGTGGCCAATTAGCTATCCGTGATTCACTATCGGCTCTCATCTGGATTGATATTGATCAAACACAAGGTTTTACAAGGGTTTTAGCGCGGGATGGAATTGCTATTGAGAATCAGATGAGAAAGTGGCTTGCCACACAAGAGCAACATTTTCGCGACGAGGGCACACAGAAAGCAGCTGATTTCGTACTAACTACCTAGAATTCGGGCTATGTCTGATCTGACCGGCGAGCTAATTGATGGGCGTTATCAACTCATCCGTCAGATGGCTACCGGCGGAATGGCCAGCATCTATGAGGCTATTGATACCCGACTTGACCGCAAAGTCGCCGTCAAAATTATGCATTCGCATCTTGCCCAAGATGAGCAATTTGTAGAGCGATTTATCAGAGAAGCAAAAGCTGCAGCTGCACTCTCCCATCCCAATATCGTCGCAGTACAAGATCAAGGATGGAATCAGAACGGTACACCTGCAATTTTCTTAGTCATGGAGATGATAGAAGGTCATACTCTTCGTGAGTACCTCAATGAACAAGGTCGTCTCTCGGTAAGAGATGGGATTAAGTTCCTCCTTCCGGTTTTGAGCGCGCTTTCTGCAGCTCATAAGATTGGAATCGTCCATCGCGACCTCAAGCCTGAAAATATTCTTATCTCCAAAGAAGGTCGCATTAAAATTGCGGATTTCGGACTTGCCAAAGGCCCTCTACTTGGCGGAACAATGACCGCTGAATCCAGCGTCGTCCTTGGTAGCGTCTCTTACCTCTCTCCTGAACAGGTGCAACGCGGAGTAGCTGATTCACGTAGTGATATCTACTCAATTGGCATTACGGCTTTTGAGATGTTTACTGGGAAGAAACCTTTTGAAGGTGACGAACCAATTCACATTGCCTATATGCATGTAAATAACCGCGTACCGAAAATTAGCTCGCTAGTTTCAAATATCCCAGAAGAACTTGATAGCTTGATTTACCGATCCACCAGTTCAAATCCTGATGAACGCCCTCGGGACGCCACGCTCTTCCATGAAGAGCTTTCTCGAATCAACCAATCTCTGAGTCCAAAAGAGAACCAACTCATCTTGGAGCTCGACATTCCGATCGAACCCATGAGACCAAAACCAACACGAAAATCGCTGCGAGCAAAGGTTAGAGAGATGACGGAAGCTATCCCTACCCCTGCTCCGCGAGAAAGTACTGAAGAGGTAAGAAAGCGCAAGAAAGCTAGTAAGAGAGTTCGTCGTAATCGCAAAATCGCGCTTGCTATGGCCGTTATCGTGTGAATCGTTGGTTGGTATGTGCTGATTGGCCCAGGTTCACGCGTGGTTGTTCCTTCCACAGTGGGCGCATCACAAATAGAAGTCTCCGCAGCGCTCGAACCACTTGGGCTCACTTCACTCGTTGTAGAGAAACAGTTCAGCGAAGAGATTCCTGAAGGGCGAGTCATTCAATCGATTCCTGAAGGCGGCGGACGCATTGATCAAGGTGGCACGGTCAAGCTCATCGTCTCTAAAGGTCCAGAGCGATTTGTTCTGCCTGCCGTAGCTGGGCTCACGCCACAAGCAGCACAAAATCTCATCGGTAAATTGCCACTTGTCATTCAACCTCTCGCTGAAGAATTTAGTACCACTGTTCCCAAGGGATATGTCATTGATTCCAATCCTCCAACAGGAGAGAAGGTAAAACGTGGTTCATCAGTCATCATTCGCGTCTCAAAGGGAATTGAACAGATTGCACTCGCCTCTTACATCGGAAAGAGTTCAGATCAAGCGCTCAATGAATTGCAGGAAGCTGGCTTTGCTGTGACATCTACGTACGAGTACAGCGAATCTCGCCTTGCAGGTGAAGTTGTATCTCAGAAGCCAGCCGGTGGAGGTACTGCCGATAAAGGTTCAAAGGTTTCGCTGGTGATATCCAAGGGTTCTGGTTATGCCTTTATTCCAAATGTCTTCTCGATCGAGGAAGCAAAGGCAGTCGCTGCTCTCAAAGATCTCGATCTTAAAGTCGTGGTCAAGAAGATTGGAAAGAAGACCATTAAGAAGGTTACAAATGTGTCGCCAAAGGTCGGAACTAAGGTCAAACGTGGCAGTACTGTGACCATCACAGTAGGGTAGGCAAATGCCTAAAGCCACTAAGAAACCCCGTATCGGTGCTCATACTCCAACTTCTGGAGGAATGGCTAAGCGCTCTATTGCATATGCCGAACTCACTCAAGCTGAAGCGATCCAAGTATTTACATCCAATCCTCGCGGTT
>JAPOJL010000080.1 GCA_029978425.1 Actinomycetota bacterium | reverse complement strand
AGGGGATTTCTATGAACACTGGCCAATGATCCGAGTCGGACCATCCACGTAGGACACTTGCGCGTAATGGCGAGATGAGTCTGCCGATTACATATAAAGAGTTAGCAAGTTATCTCGGTGTGGAGCTCGAAGCCCGAGCTTTAGTAAGCGATGTCCGCAAGGCGGTGCTGGCGCTTCGCGCAGCAAAAGGAATGTTGTTGGATTCAAAAGATCATGACACATGGTCTGCGGGATCATTCTTTGTTAATCCCATTCTTAGCGCAGAAGTCGCCGCGTCATTGCCCGCCGATGCACCGCGATGGATACAAGATGATGGTCGTGTTAAAACCTCTGCCGCATGGTTAATGGAGCACGCGGGAGTGAAGAAAGGCCAGATTCACAATGGCGCTGGAGTATCAAGTAAACATGTGCTGGCTTTAGTGAATACTGGAAGTGCGACAGCAGCAGATATTGTTGATATGGCGCGGTTAGCTCGTAGCGCAGTGAAAGATAAATTTGGAATTGTTTTAGAACCAGAAGTGCAGTTTGTGGGCCTTAGTTTATGAAGAGATTAATTGCGCTGACCTTATTGTTGATGGCATCTGCTTTTCCAGTAAATGCGCACAGCACTTTGGTGAGCTCTAACCCTGCTGCAGATTCCACGGTCGTTGATTTCCCAATGGAAGTAACACTTACATTCAATGAAGAGTTGTTGAAGGTTGGCCAAGAGAATCCAAATAAAGTGGAAGTTTTTGATGAATCAGGTGTTTTAGTTTCAGGAGCATCTGTTTTATCAGGCGCGAGTATTGCGGCGCCTGTGGGAATCAATGGCAACGGTGCATATACGGTGAAGTACCGCGTGGTCTCAAAAGATGGCCATGTGGTGGAAGATGAATATCAATTTAACGTGGAGTCACCGATTGCAATTGCAACCCCAATATCTGCGCCGGTTGAGCCAGCTGAAGATGGTCCGAATTTATTGATCAGGATTGTTGTGCTTGCTGCCCTTGGTTTCGGGGTATTTATTTCATTTCGGAAAGCAAATTCTTTATTCGGGTCACGCCCTCGATGATGTCTTCATCAGAAGTCGCGTAAGAAAGACGTAGGTATCCAGAAGGTCCGAAAGCTTCACCGGGAACTACTGCGACTTCCGCTTCTTCAAGTATGAGCGAAGCAAGTTCAGCAGAAGTACTTGGACGACGGCCACGAATTTCCTTGTTAAGAACACCTTTAACAGACGGATAAACATAGAAAGCTCCTGTGGGGGTTGGGCATTCAATGCCAGGGATTTCGTTGAGCATTTTCACTATTAACTTACGGCGGCGATCAAAGGCTTCGCCCATTTTCTTAACTGCAGAGAGATCATTGTTGAGCGCAGCGATGGCAGCGCGTTGTGCGACGTTCGAGACGTTGGAAGATAAGTGAGATTGCAAGTTTGTGGCGGCCTTGATGACATCTTTCGGTCCAATCATCCAACCCACACGCCAACCTGTCATGGCATATGTTTTTGCAACGCCGTTGAGGATGATGGTCTTATCTGCCATTCCTGGAACAAGAACTGGAAGTGATGGAGCAGTAGCGCCGTCATAGAGAAGGTGTTCGTAAATTTCATCGGTAATAACCCAGATATCGTTCTTGAGTGCCCACTCACCGATTGCTTTGACTTGTTCTGGAGAATAAACCGAACCGGTTGGGTTTGAGGGAGAGCAGAAGAGAATCGCTTTGGTTTTAGGAGTGCGCGCTTTTTCAAGTTGCTCGACGGTGACCATGTAATTCTGAGTTTCATCAGCGAATACTTCAATTGCTTTTCCGCCTGCGAGTTTGATGCATTCTGGATACGTAGTCCAGAAAGGTGAGGGGAGAATTACTTCATCATCTTTATCAACGATGGTGGCGAATGCTTGGTAGACCGCTTGCTTTCCACCGTTGGTGACAAGAACTTGATCGGCAGTAATGTCGTAATTGGAATCGCGCTTAGTTTTCTTCACAATTGCTTCGCGTAATTCTGGAAGACCTGGTGTTGGCGAATAGCGATGGTTTGCGACAACTTTTGTTGCGGCTGCGGCGGCTTCAACGATGTAATCCGGAGTTGGAAAATCTGGTTCGCCGGCGCCAAAACCAATAACGGGACGACCAGCTGCTTTGAGGGCCTTCGCTTTTGCATCGACAGCCAAGGTCGCCGACTCGGCGATAGCGGCGATTCGTGCGGAAATACGCGGTTTAGTCACGGGCGGGAGTCTTCAATAAGCGGGCTTGAGCGCGAGTTAGACCTTGAGGGGGTCCCTCACCTACACTTGCCCATCCTGGCGCTTGCTTGATCGGGTAATAAAAAAATCTGATTATGAAAAGTCCATGCTTTGTCATGTTCGAAAGCGCCATATAGGGCAGTAGCTCAACTGGCCAGAGTTCCGGTCTCCAAAACCGGCGGTTGGGGGTTCAAGTCCCTCCTGCCCTGCGCAGTTGTTAGCACGAGACGAAAGGAAACGAGATGAGTGAGAACTCAGAAGGCAAAGAGTTAGGTTTCTTTGCGCGCATTGCGCTTTTCTATCGTCAAGCTATCAATGAACTCCGCAAAGTTGTGTGGCCTTCACGAAACATGTTGACCACATACACAGGTGTGGTTCTTGTCTTCGTGACATTCATTATTGCAGTGGTCTCGATCTTCGATCTTGGCCTTACCAAATTAGTTTTCTACGTTTTCGGCGAGTAAATAGAAGGAGGGATGATGAGCGAAGAGCAGGTAGTAGCTGCGGTTGAAGAAGCCGTTGTTGATACTGATATTGAACTTGAAGAGGAAGAAGTTCAAGAGCAAGTATCTCCTGAAGTTGCAGCGTTCCGCGCGGACCT
>JAPOJL010000007.1 GCA_029978425.1 Actinomycetota bacterium | reverse complement strand
GAAGCCATAGAGGAGGTTAATATCTCTACCTGATCACCGTTTTGGATAATATGCCTTATGGGAACTACTTTATGATTTACTTTGGCACCAATGCAGTGATTTCCAACATCTGTATGAATTTCATAAGCTAAATCTAAAACTGAACTATTGGAAGGCATCACTTTCATTTCGCCTTTGGGTGTAAATACAAAAACTTCAGGAGTACGTAGATCAAAGCGAAGCGCATCCAGGAACTCACTTACATCAGAAGTTTCCTGTTGCCACTCGTGGAGTTGCTTCAGCCAAAGCATGTCTGGTGAATCATCAGACCTCGCTGAATTCTTCAATTTGTACTTCCAGTGCGCCGCAATGCCGTATTCCGCCCGTCGATGCATATCGTGGGTTCGGATCTGGATCTCTACGGCTTTACCTGTGGGGCCAATGACCGTTGTATGCAGCGATTGATAGAGATTGAACTTTGGCATCGCTATGTAATCTTTAAAACGTCCTGGGACTGGATTCCATCGCGCGTGAATCGCCCCAAGTACTGCGTAGCAATCTCGCACATCGTTAACCAACACTCGTATACCTACCAGATCGTAAATATCGTTGAACTCTCGTCCGCGCACGACCATCTTTTGATACACGCTATAGAGATGCTTCTGACGCCCAGTTACTGTGGCTTGTATCCCCTCTTGCGTCAGATCCTGCTCAACAACTGCGATTACATCGTTCGTCAATTTCTCTCGAGAGGGATTGCGCTCAATAACAAGTCTTTCGATCTCCTCGAATTTCTTCGGCTCAATGAACTTAAATGAGAGATCTTCTAGCTCCCACTTAACTGCATTCATTCCAAGTCGATGAGCCAGCGGGGCATAAATATCTAGGGTTTCTCGGGCTTTGCGAGCCGATGATTCAGGCTCAACAAATTGCCATGTGCGGGCGTTGTGTAATCGATCAGCTAATTTGATAACAAGGACTCGAATATCTTTCGCCATCGCCACAACCATTTTGCGAACGGTTTCCGCTTCGGCTGTTGGGCCATACGTCAATCGATCTAGTTTGGTTACTCCCTCAACGAGAGAAGCAACTTCATCGCCGAATTCTTCACGTAACTTTGCCGGCGAATAGGAAGTGTCTTCCACAGTGTCATGAAGAAGCGCGGCTGCGATCGTGGCGGGGTCTAATCCAAAATCAACCAAAATCTCGGCAACCGCGACTGGGTGAGTGATGTAAGGATCACCGCTCTTTCGAAGCTGTCCACGATGAGCGTTCTCGGCAGCAACAAATGCCCGCTCTACTATCGAGACATCTTCATTGCTGGCATCACGAAGCCGTCGCACGACTGGAGTGATGAGCGCGTTCATGCGCTTAGGTTACTTGAGCTCTATTTGCGACGCTTCTTGCGATTCTTACGCGAGATCTCTGTGGCAACAGATCCGCCTTGTCGGGCCGCAACGCGTTGATTGAGCGCCTTAATGGCTGGCTCGCGTTCACGTAGGCTGGCAAGAATTGGTGCTGCGATGAAGATTGAAGAATAAGTTCCAGCAATAAGTCCGATAAAGAGAGCTAGCGCCAAATCTTTCAAGGTGCCAGCGCCCAGTAGTCCAGCGCCAACGAAGAGAATCGCAGCAACAGGAAGAAGTGCGATGAGCGATGTATTCATGGAGCGCACGAGAGTTTGATTGACAGCAAGATTTGTCGCCTGCGCGTACGTACTCTTTCCAGTGCTGGTGATTGTCCTGGTATTTTCACGCACTTTGTCGAAGACAACAACGGTGTCATACAAGGAATATCCCAAGATAGTAAGAAAGCCAATAACGGTTGATGGAGTAACTTCAAAACCCACCAATGCGTAAATTCCTACCGTGATAAATACGTCATGGATCACGGCAACAATTGCTGCGACGGCCATTTTTGGCTCAAAGGTCAGCGCAAGGTAGATCATGATGCAGATAAGGAATGCAATCAGTCCTTGGAATGCCTTTCTTGAAATCTCATCACCCCAAGATGGACCTACATTCTGGGTATCGATTGACTCAACCGTCACGCCAAACTTAGCTGCAAGCGCGTCTTGAATTGCATTGGACTGAGCCGGTTCGAGCACTCCGGTCTGAATGCGAATCTTGTCATTACCAATAGTCTGCACAATGGTATTTCCGGTATATCCAGTGGATGAAACAACCGAACGAGCTTCTTCCACCGTGCCTGACGTTGTTGTTACGGTGAACGCTGAACCACCCTTGAATTCAATTCCTAGGTGCAAACCCTGAACTGCAAGAGCGAAGATTGAAAGGAGTACGAAAACCCCAGACAGCGCGTACCACTTTCGACGAGCGTTAATGATGTTGATAGAAGTTTCACCACGATAAAGCCGACCGCCAAGTCCAGTGAATTTCATAATTAAGCAACCTTCCCTTCGACAGCAGCGTTGGCCATACCAACGCTTCGAGGAGAGACGCCCGACCATGATGCGCCACTCTGGAAATATTTAAGTTTTGCTAACAGGCTCACCAATGGCTTGGTGAAGAAGAAGATGACGATCAAGTCAACTGCAGTTGTGAGTCCAAGAGTAAATGCGAAGCCTCGAACACTTCCGACCGAGACTATGTAGAGAACGACAGCAGAGATGACTGAGACAAGGTCTGCGACGATGATGGTACGACGAGCTCGCTGCCAACCAGTTTCAACTGCTACTCGAAGTGGCTTGCCATCGCGCATTTCGTCGCGAATACGTTCGAAATAAACGATGAATGAGTCAGCGGTGATACCAATTGCCACAATCATTCCTGCAATACCGGCAAGTGTAAGTGTGAAACCAACCCACTTACCTAGGAGCAAGCAGATGAGAAGAACATGGAGTCCCGCGATGAGAAGTGATCCAATGACCACAGAACCCAGCGCTCGGTAATAGAGAAGTGAATAGAGAACAACAAGAAGCAATCCAAGGCCACCGGCTAGGAGACCCGCAACAAGTTGATCATTTCCCAGAGTCGGTGAAACTTGCTGAACCTCTCCGCGATCAAAGGCGAGTGGAAGTGAGCCGTACTTCAAAACATTCGCGAGATCTTGAGCCTCAACTTGAGTAAAGCTTCCCGTGATCTGCGCGCTTCCACCGAGAATTGCTTCGTTAATTCTTGGGGCAGATACAACGACGCCATCAAGGACGATAGCTACCTGATTCTGTGGTGAAGGCAGATTGACAACGCTCTGTGTGAGAGTTCCGAACTTCTTTGAACCTTCTCCTGTGAAATCTAATGAGACAAACCAGCCGCTAGCGTTCTGTTGATCGAGGGCAGCTGTTGCACCTTTAATATCGCTTCCAACTACTTGTGCGGCAGCCAAAATGTATCGGGCTGCACCATCGCGGTCACAGGTAACAATGGGAGAAGTTGCAACATCGCCACCGCTTCCCAAAGTTGATTCAGGTTTGGTGCAATCAAGTGACTTGAATGCAGTCACTATTTCCGGAGGAAGCGTTCCTCCTTGTAGCAAAGTGTCATCTTCCGCAGTTGGGATCGCACTTGCCTGAAGCAAAACTTGTCTAAATCGCAGCTCCGCAGTTTGTCCGACGAGTTCAACAACGCGACGACCTGTCTCCCCAGGAACGGAGATCACAATCTGTCGATTGGTGCCGGTTCCTTCTGCAGCAACTTCAGCTTCCGCTACACCCAAAGAGTTGACGCGCTGGCGAATAATCGCAACCGCTTGGTCAATCGCTTCGGCGGTGACTTGGCCTTCTTGTCCCGCTTGTAGTCGAGGTTGCAAGGTCACACTGGTTCCACCGCGCAGATCTAATCCGAGGTTGATAGAGGTAGCACCGGTTGCGATCGCTACTCCATAAAGAATTGCGGTCGCCAGAACCGTGACGAGAAGGGTGCGAACGGGACGCGCATTTTTTGCGGCGCCTGAGTTGCGCTGATTATTTGCGTAAGACCTATTTTCGAACGACATGGGGCGAAAGTCTAGGCCTGGAATTCAGGACTGTCGAAAAGTCCGAGTGATTGGGCCGGGGGTGTCTTGCCCAAATGCTTCCAGGCCAGCGCAGTTGCAGCACGCCCTCGAGGAGAACGGACCATAAATCCACTTCTCACAAGAAAAGGCTCTGCTACCGATTCCACTGTTTCTCTCTCTTCGCCAACAGCCATAGCTAATGTGTTCAGTCCCACAGGTCCGCCACCAAATTGCTCAATCAGAGCCTTCAAAATTGATGTATCGAGGCGATCTAATCCAATTTCATCAACCTCATACATGGTGAGCGCCGAGCGAGTTGTTTCAATATCAATCGCGCCGTTTCCGTGAACTTGCGCGTAATCACGAACCCGGCGGAGTAGACGATTAGCAATACGCGGAGTTCCTCGCGAGCGACGACCTAATTCAATAACGGACTCCTTTGTTATCGAGACTTCGAGCAAAGTGGCGCTGCGTTCAACAATCTTGGCGATATCGTCTTCGTCGTAAAAATCGAGATGAGCGGTAAAACCAAAACGATCTCTTAATGGTCCGGGCAAAAGACCCGCACGAGTGGTGGCTCCTACAAGAGTGAAATGTGGAAGATTCAACGGAATAGCCGTTGCACCAGGTCCCTTGCCAACAACGACATCTACTCGGAAATCTTCCATTGCCATGTAAAGCATTTCCTCAGCGGGTCGCGCCATGCGATGAATTTCGTCAAGGAAAAGAATCTCCCCTTCAACGAGTGAAGAGAGTATCGAAGCTAAATCGCCTGCATGAGTGATGGCAGGTCCACTCGTCACGCGTATCGGTGCTTGCATTTCTGTTGCAACGATTAACGCGAGAGTTGTTTTACCCAAACCAGGTGGCCCCGAAAGAAGAATGTGATCCGATGGAGTACCGCGCTCACGCGCGGCTCTTAATAGAAGGTCAACTTGGTCTTTAACTCGTTGCTGTCCCACGAACTCTTGTAACGATGTTGGGCGCAGCGCTTGTTCTGCTGTGATGTCCTCAGGTGACATCGATGAATTCATTAACTCATCGCTCATGATTTACGCCGTGACTGAGCCAGAGCTAACTTCAGCATCTCAGGAAGATCCGCCTCGGTTGGAGTACGTCCAAAGTCAGAAAGAACATCATCCAGAGCAGATTCCGCTTCTTTCGCAGAGTATCCCAATCCCGTTAACGCACCGATAACTTGAGTACGCCAAGGCCCAGATAGTGAACTCTTGCTGCGGTATCCCCCACCAAATTTATCTTTGAGTTCGAGAATTATTCGGGAGGCAACTTTTTTCCCGATGCCAGGAACTCTTTCGAGCGCCGCGTTGTCTTGAGCGGCGATCGCACTTCTGAGTTCTTCTGGTTGATAGACCGCGAGTAGCGCGCTGGCCACTTTAGGACCAATTCCAGTGACCGATTGAAGTTGCTCGAAAAGGTTCTTTGCATCGGCATTGCTAAAGCCAAATAAAGTCCATGAGTCTTCGCGGACGACGAGTGAAGTATGAAGTGATATCGATTGACCGACTCGGCTCTCTGCAGCAAGTTCGGGCGCCACAGTAACCTGGTAGCCGATTCCGGCAACGTCGATGACAAGTTGGTTGAGGCGAACATCAAGAATAGAGCCAGATAGGTGCGCAATCATCGTCGCTACTTCTTCGCCTTATTTTTCAAAATCTTCAAACGAGACCGCTCCTTCGCAGCTGCAGATGCAATTCTCTTTGAACCTGCTCCTCTCCAATGATGGCAGATAGCCAGAGCCAGGGCATCTGTTGTATCAACTGGTTTCGGTGGCGCATCTAAATTAAGAATTTTCGTGACCATTGCAGCGACTTGTTTCTTATCAGCTCTTCCTGAACCCGAGACTGCAGCCTTGACCTCACTAGGGGTATGAAGCGCTATGGGAGCCCCCGACTGTGCAGCTAACAACAATGCGACGCCGGCAGCTTGGCCAGTTGCCATCGCAGTTCGAACATTCAATTGCGAGAAAACTCTCTCGACAGCAATTACATCTGGCTTATAGCGCTTGATCCAATTATTTAGTTCATCGTGTAATTGAAGAAGTCGTTGATCCAGTGTGGCATCTACATCAGTACGGATAACGCCACAATCAATGAGTACAAGTTCACGCGCTCCACGCCGCTCCACGATGCCGATACCGCATCGAGTTAATCCAGGATCTACTCCAAGAACTCGCATCTCCAAAGCCTAATGCGCAAGAAAAACAGGCTAAGAAAGGCTCGCCATCACTTCATCAGAAACATCAAAATTTCCATAAACATTCTGGACATCATCACAGTCTTCAATTGCGTCAATTAACTCAAAGATAGCTTTTGCTTGGGTGGCATCCACGGGGATAGATATCGACGGTAGAAATGAAACATCGGCAGATTCATAATCAATACCCGCTGTCTGAAGCGCTGAGCGAATATCAACCAAATCGGTTGCTGCGCTTACTACTTCAAAGTTCTCTCCAAGATCGTTCACTTCTTCGGCGCCAACATCAAGTACGCATTCAAGAATTCGATCTTCCGTGAGAGTTGCACTCCCCTGAACTTTCTTCACGATAACGACGCCTTTGCGATTGAACATGTACGCAACAGAACCAGGATCAGCCATAGTTCCACCATTTCGGGTGACAGCGACGCGGACTTCAGAAGCTGCGCGATTGCGATTATCCGAAAGACATTCAATGAGAATTGCTACTCCACCTGGGCCATAACCCTCATACATAATCGTCTCCCAATGAGAACCCGACTCGTCTTGTCCCGATGCTCGTTTCAACGCTCTTTCAATATTGTCGCTGGGGACTGAGTTCTTCTTCGCCTTTTGAATTGCATCATAAAGCGTTGGATTTCCCGCCGGATCAGCGCCACCGTTTCGCGCTGATACTTCAATTGCTTTTATGTATTTAGCAAAGGCACGTGAACGCTTGGAATCAATCAACGCCTTCTTGCGTTTGATTGTTGCCCATTTGGAATGACCTGACATTAACGTGAACCAACCTTCAAAGACTCTTTGCAGACGGAATCAACAAAATAGCGGTGTACTCGGTTATCGCCAGTCAACTCGGGATGAAATGAAGTTGCAAGGAGATGTCCCTGACGAATTGCAACGGGATGGCCATCTACGTTCGCAAGAACCTTGACCTCGGATCCAACAGATTCAACCCATGGCGCTCTAATAAAAATCGCTCGAAATGGAGCATCAGTAATTCCCGAAAACTGTAAATCAGCTTCAAATGAATCAACTTGTCGGCCGAAGGCATTTCTACGAACAACAGCATCGATACCGCCAAAAGTCTCTTGTCCTTCAATCGCATCAAGGACCGTATTTGCAATAAGAATCATTCCTGCGCAAGATCCGTAAACTGGCATTCCTTCGTGAATTCGTGAGGAAATGAGATCAAAAACATCAAAAGAACGAGCTAACTTTGCGATGGTGGTCGATTCCCCACCGGGAATGACAAGGGCATCTACTGCGGAAATTTCATCGGGCTTTTTCACCGCAACCGCGGTTACTCCACAATCTCCAAGAGAGCGAATATGTTCGCGTACATCACCTTGGAGCGCTAAGACTCCAATCTTCACGTGAGCTACCAGCCTCGCTCAGCAAGACGATGAGGAACGGGTATGTCAGCAACATTGATACCAACCATCGCATCTCCCAAGCCACGCGAGACATCGGCTAGAACCTTTGCATCATCAAAGAAAGTTGTCGCCTTTACACATGCAGCAGCTCGTTGAGCTGGATTTCCTGATTTGAAGATTCCTGAACCAACAAAAACGCCATCGGCGCCAAGTTGCATCATCATTGCTGCATCGGCTGGGGTTGCAATTCCCCCGGCGGTAAAGAGAACAACTGGAAGTTTTCCACTTTCTGCAATCTCTTTGACCAATTCATAAGGCGCTTGCAATTCTTTTGCAGCGACATAAAGTTCGTCTTGGCGCATTGATGTGAGGCGGCGAATTTCATCCGATATTGCTCGCATATGCGTGGTCGCATTGGAAACATCTCCGGTACCCGCTTCGCCTTTGGAGCGAATCATGGCTGCTCCTTCGTTGATACGACGAAGTGCTTCGCCAAGGTTTGTGGCACCGCAAACAAAAGGAACCGTGAAATTCCACTTATCAATATGGTGCGTGTAATCGGCTGGGGTTAAAACTTCTGACTCGTCGATGTAATCAACGCCAATTGCTTGAAGAATTTGGGCTTCAACAAAATGTCCGATGCGAGCCTTTGCCATTACTGGAATAGAAACTGATTTTTGAATCTCAGCAATCATGTCTGGATCAGACATGCGGGCAACGCCACCTTGGGCGCGAATATCGGCAGGTACACGTTCCAGGGCCATCACAGCAACTGCGCCAGCATCCTCAGCGATGCGTGCTTGTTCTGCATTGACGACATCCATAATGACGCCGCCTTTGAGCATTTCTGCCATTCCTCGCTTAACGCGCGAGGTGCCTGTTTCAGTTCTTCATCAGTCGGATTCTACTTTGAAAGTGAAATCTCGCGAATCCGCCTATTTCTGAGCCTTTATCGGAGCGAACTCAAATTCAGGCTCTTGATCAGTTAGAAATATCCAAACTTGGCCACGTTGAAAGAAGGCATCGGTGCCATTCTCTAGCGTCCATGTAGTTGGAGCCTCAGGAGTTGCGCGTTCCCATATTGCCTTGGTGACCGATCCATTACGAAGCAAGTATCCAGTGCCGGTACCTGTAACAGTTGTCTTAGGAGTAACTCCGCCAAATTTATCCCCATACTCGGAAGGTCTAATGCTGGCGATCTGTATCACCATCATGGGCGAACCAAGTTGCTCACCACTTGCTGCAAGGTTTGCTTTATTGTCGTGATCAAGGACAAATCGCCGTTCAGATTTGCTCCACGTTGCTTTGTAGACGGCATTGGGCCAGCGAATTGTCGCCGAGAATATTTTTTTGGCCGAAGTCGAACGAACTCCATGTTTCCAACCTACAGATTTTACCGATTCAACTTCAGAGGCTTTCTCCAGTAACAGATTTGGTTTCACCATCATGGCATAAGGCGCAGTTCTCTCTGGATCGTTGAAATAGATACTCGGAGGATTTCGCTCTGCACTCAAGTTCACGATATTCGAAGCAGACAAAACTGGACGAAGCTTTGATTGAGAACCGCTGTAGAGAAAGCCGACCTTTCCAAATTGGGCCAAGATATCGATATCGCTAATTCTGGCAGAGCGAATGGGCCCTAGAATTTCGGGATAGTTTGAACTGTAGATACCCATCACACGAGTTAATCCAGCTTCAACTTGCGTCACAAAGACGACGTCGGCAAATTCAATGCCTTCTTGTGGATGTGCATAAACAGTGTCATCGAATTTAACAGCAAGGACTTTTCCATTGGAACCAGGAAGTCCAGTTAGAACATTCCTCTCAATTTCAGGCTGTGATTGCTCGCCTCCGCTCACTAATGAGCAGCTGCTCAGAAGAGCAACCATGATTAGCCCAAAAAATCTCTTCATCGCTTGGGTTCCTGAAGAGAATCATCTTCAAAGGCATGCTTGACTGGGAGAGGAGCGTGACCTGCAAGCCTAAAAATCCGATAAATCATCTTCTCGCGGCGAGAGCGAGCTGCCGCGACAGCCTCGACATGGAGCGAAATTGCAATGCGTAATCGCTCAGTAATGAGATCTAGTTCCGCGAAAAGTTGTGGGTAAGAAGCAATCAATTCATCATCTTCGCTCAAAATAAGCAGCGCTTGAGTCAATCCACTCTCGGCCTCACTACGCTCTGAGATATCCGCCTCGCGGGCTTGGTGTGCAGCCGCGGTTAAAAGAAGGTTCGTCGCTGGATCAATTTTCTCTTGATGTGCAATATCAAGTGCTAACGCCGCTCGGCGCTGCAATATCGCATCGAGATTCGCCCATGAAGTTTCAGCGCGGTGATGTAATCGATCCAGGCGATTCGCGCTAAAGGTGAGATACCAGATAGCGATGAGGATCAGCAGGGGTATCCAGAAGTAAGTTTGCATCACTACTCATCCTCTCGTGTGAAGAATCTATTCCAAGGTCGGGTCTCTGAAACTAGCCTGACTTTTTCATCTTCCCCTCGTGCATGAAGATAAACATTCATAATCTCATCGCTTACCTGGGACCAATCGAATCGTTCAGCTCGTTCTAATCCCTTTCGAGTGAAGTCCGCTCGCAACTCTGGCTTTCGAAGCAATTCAATAATCGATGTCGCAAGTTGCTCCGAATTCCCATTCTCAAATAGTCGTCCGTAGCGACCTTCATCGAGTAAAGATGTAAAAGCAGGAATATCACTAGCCACAATGGGTACTCCCGCCGCCATAGCCTCGGTGAGAATAATTCCAAAAGATTCTCCACCCGTGTTGGGAGCAACGTAGATATCCAATGATTTGAGAAATGCTGCTTTCTCTTCATCATTAATTCGACCTAAGAACTGCAGATGATTTCGCAGAGCTGGATTAACGCTTTGCATAGCTTCAATTCCCTCTCCAGGTCCTGCAATGAGAACTTTGAAGTGAGGGAAGATTCGAGCGATGTTGGGAAGGGCTTCCAGAAGAATTCCCAACCCTTTACGTGGCTCGGAAAACCGGCCAATAAACCCAATGCTCAATGGCTTTTGCCACACGGGATTCGCCTGCGCCTTATGAAAGAAATCTGTGCTAATTCCATTAGGAATCACGACAGCATCGGTATCGAGATGAATCGTCAAGGTTTCGCGCGCCACTTCACTCACAGCAATTCGTGCTCGTAATTTTTCTATTACTGGTTCTAGTAATGGCGCGATAGCAAATGCAACTTTCTGGCGAGGTGCGGCGGCATGAAAAGTTCCTACGAGCGGTCCTTCTGCGATAGAACAGGCGAGCAGGGAAAGGGATGGAATGGCTGGCTCGTGAAGATGTAATACATCAAATTCGCCTGATGAAATCCATTGTCGGACTCGCGATGCTGCGACCGGACCAAAAAGTACGCGCGCGACTGCACCATTATAAGGAATAGCAACAGGACGCCCAGCCGGCGTTACAAAATCATCTTCAATCAAAGATTCATCAGTGGCGGGTGCAAGCACAGAAACTTCATGACCATGGTCGCGGTAGTAGCGAGCCAAATCCTTAATATGCGCTTGTACGCCTCCAGGTACATCCCATGCGTACGGGGAAACAAAACCTATTTTCATGATCGCTCCACAAAATCTTCATCAATGAAGATTCTTTGTTGCATGTGCCATGATGTTGCGTCTTTTCGTATTGCGTCTTCGAATCTTGAAGCTACAACTTGCGTGATTCGTGCAATCTCGCGACTCTTCTCAGCCGTTCGATCTACGGCAATTGGAGGTGTGAAAAACACCTCGATGCCGTCGCGTCGGTAGGCAACAAAGGCGGTTATCAGATCCGATCCCGTGTCATAAGCCAGACGAGCAGGACCTGCTGGCATCCGCGCAGTTGCTCCAAAGAAGTGAACATCAATCCCAGATTTACTTAAGTCGCGATCTGAAACGAGAGCTACCAACTCGCCGCGATCTTTAAGAATCATCTCCAGTTCATTCAGTACTCCCGCATCAAGATCAAGAACATTCATCCCCATGCGTTCACGATGGGCCAAAAATTTACGGAATAGCCGCTCCGGCTTGAGATGCTCAGCAACAGTATTGACCCGGGCGCCTTTCACACAGAAATAAGCGCCGGCATGATCCCAATTTCCTGCGTGCGGAACCGCAACAATTACACCCCTCTTTGATATGACTGGTTCGAAGAGGAAATCTTCATTATGTGTTTGGGTGGAATTTATGATGCGCTCACTACTCCAATCGGAGATTCTAAAAGTGTCGCACCAATATCTCATCGCTGAACGCAATCCATCTTTAACCATTTCTTCTAGCTCGACCGCAGAGACATCTGGCGCAACATGGCGATAATTGATTCGAAGTCGCTGAACTCTTTTTCCATTTCTTCGATAAGAAATTCCGGCAAGGCTTTCAAAGACTTTGTACGCGATTCCTTCTGGGAGATAGCGAACCAACTTCCAGAGCGCGCTGTAGAGCACGTAAGTAATCCAGTTGATCACTCTCATCAACCTCGTTTGACGACGATAAGTCTCTGAACGATTGTGATGATGCTCAGAATTGCAATCACTCCCAAGGCAATATCTAACGCCCACGAGATTCCTAGTCCATACAGTCCTGTGCCAACCAGAAGTCCAATCAATCTCTCTGCGCGTTCGGCAATTCCAACGTTACATTCAATTCCAAGACTTTCTGCGCGCGCCCGAATATATGGAATGAGCGATCCAGTTATCAGCGCTGTGAGCGCCAGATAAACCGTCAGCGACATCCCTCCTTGACGGTACGCAAAGACCAAAATTCCAGCACAGATGGCAGCATCAGTAATGCGATCAAGAGTTGAATCAATCAAGGCTCCCCATTTTGTGGATCCTTGTTGCGATAGACGAGCCAATGTTCCATCGAAGAGATCGCTGAGCGCGAAGAGTGACACTACAAGGGTACCAATGAAAAATTCTCCTTGCGAAAAGAAAAAGAGCGCAGATAAGACACTACCTAGCGCACCAACCACCGTTAAGCCATTTGCGGTAATCCCGACCGACAGCATCGCTTTGCAGATAGGAGTAATGAAGGCCGTGACAGGCGCCTTAAA
Source organism: Actinomycetota bacterium (assembly GCA_029978425.1). The sequence goes on along the minus strand of JAPOJL010000007.1, from coordinate 5,202 downwards.
TCGATTGGCAATCATTGTGCTCATCGTAGGCTTTAGGCGTGAGCGAACCCAAGAATTTCCTCCCACCGCGCATAGTTCTTGTCGGTCATCCCAGTTCCCAGCCGCGTGATGTGGCAGAGAAACTTCAACTCTCGTCAGCACAGGTTGTAGAGCTTGAAGGTCCGGTGGATATCGACACAGACATTTCACAGTCAGATCTTTTCGTTCTTGTCATCAGTGCCAAAACTGGGGTCTCCGCAGAGATGACTTCAACATGGAATATTGCGTCAGAAAAGCAAGTGCCACGTATCGTCATCGTCAATTGTCTAGAGATGAATGAAACAGATTTCGATGACATCGTTCTGATTGCAAATCGCATTTTGGAAAGCGTTATCACTCCCTACTTGGTGCTACATGACGAAGTTGGAGAGCCGGTTGGGCTCATCTCACTCAGTGATAATCAAGTGCGTGATTACTCCAGTGGAGTCGCCAACATCTACCCAGCAGATTCTGAACTGCAATCTCTTGTCGCAGATTTCAAGGAAGAGCTTGAAGAGTCAACAATCGAATTCGATAGCAGCGCCTTTCAGGCCGGTTTGATCGTGCCCGCACTCCCCTTCGTCGCTTCACGAAATATCGGAGTAGATGAATTTCAATCGTATTTGGAGCTTGTTACCAAGCGCTAGCTATCTCGTCTCGGGTTTGAGAAAGTAATTTAGGAAGAACTTTTGTCTGACCAATAATTGGCATGAAGTTAGAATCTCCAAACCAGCGCGGTACAACATGTTGATGAATGTGATCAGCGACGCCAGCTCCCGATAAGGCTCCTTGATTGAGTCCGATATTGAAACCACCGCAGTTTGAAACTTTTCGCAGCACAGTCATGGCGTGCGCTGTGAAAGCCTGCATCTCATTTCGCTCACTCTCAGTTAATTCAGTCAGATCTGCAACATGTCGATTTGCGCAGATCAACATATGGCCAGCGTTATATGGATAAAGATTAAGAACGGCATATACCTCTTTGCCACGAGCAACGATGAGCGCTTCCTCATCACTCATCTGAGGGATTGTGCAGAATGGACATGGCACATCGTTATCTGCTTTTGGACGATTCTCGCCTGAAAGATATGCCATTCGATGCGGCGCCCAGAGTCGCTCCCAGCGATCGGGAATCCCTGCCCCGCCCATTAAAACTTCATCGCCCATAACGTGTGGTGATTCTAGATCTGAGCTCGTGAAGTGATTGCAGTAAGAACTTCGGCGATCGCTTCCTTAATTGGAATTCCATTCTTCTGCTCGCCATTCCTATATCGGAAAGAGACCGCTCCTGCTTTCTGGTCTTCCTCTCCCGCAATCATCATGAAAGGAATCTTCTCGGTCTGCGCATTGCGAATCTTTTTCTGCATGCGATCATCAGAGTTATCGAGCTCCACTCTGATCCCAGCGCGTTTCATCTGTTGAACAACGCCAGATAGGTAATCATTAAAGGCTTCAGCTACAGGTATTCCGCGCACCTGAACTGGAGCAAGCCATGGAGGGAACGCTCCCGCATAATGTTCCGTAAGCACACCAAAGAAACGTTCGATCGAGCCAAAGATGGCGCGATGAATCATCACAGGTTGCTGGCGCGAACCATCAGTAGCTGTGTAACCGAGGTCGAATCTTTGCGGTAATTGGAAATCAACTTGGATAGTGGACATCTGCCAGGTTCGACCGATTGCATCCTTAGCTTGCACAGAAATTTTGGGGCCATAGAACGCGGCTCCACCCGGATCAAGAACAAGTTCTAGCTTCTGCTTCTCTGCCGCCTGGCGCAACGCATTGGTAGCGGCCTCCCAATCAGCATCAGATCCAACTGATTTCTCTGGATTGCGAGTAGATAGTTCAAGGTAGAAATCTTCTAAGCCGTAATCTCGCAAAAGATTAAGAACAAAGGTGAGCAAACTGTCGAGTTCATCCGCCATCTGCTCTTTTGTGCAATAAATATGTGCATCATCTTGAGTGAATCCACGTGCACGAGTAATACCGTGCACTACCCCTGATTTCTCATAGCGATAAACAGTTCCAAATTCGAAGAGACGGAGTGGCAAGTCTCGATATGACTTAGATGTTGATTGGAAAATGAGATTGTGAAATGGGCAGTTCATAGGCTTCATGTAGTACTTCTGCCCGGCCTTCTTGATAGTTCCATCTGCGTGAAGTTCTTCGTCCATCACCATTGGCGGGTACATTCCTTCGGCGTACCACTGGAGATGGCCTGATGTCTCAAAGAGCGCTGCCTTGGTCAAATGAGGCGAGTAAACGAATTGGTAATTTTCTTCTTCATGACGTTTGCGCGAGTAATCCTCCATCGCACGTCGCACGATTCCACCCTTGGGATGAAAGACAGCAAGTCCAGAACCAATTTCTTCTGGAAACGAAAAGAGATCAAGTTCCGCACCTAGGCGTCGATGATCTCGTTTCTCTGCCTCAGCTAAGAGGTGTAAGTACTGATCAAGCTCTTCTTGTGACTGCCAAGCCGTTCCATAGATTCGTTGCAACATTGGATTCTTCTCGGAACCACGCCAATAAGCGCCAGAGCTGCGCATTAATTTGTAGGCTGGTATGTATTTGGTAGATGGAATATGCGGGCCGCGACATAAATCTCCCCATACGGCTTTTCCATCACGGCCTAAATTGTCATAGATAGTTAGTTCGCCGGCGCCAACTTCAACGCTGGCACCTTCAGCAGCATCGGATGATTTCAATGTGACCAATTCGCACTTATAGGGTTCTTGTGCAAGTTCTTTGAGCGCATCGCTATCAGAAATAGGTCGCCGCTTGAATCTCTGTCCATCTTTGATGATCTTCTTCATGACCGACTCGAGACGAGTTAGGTCCTCGGGAGTAAAAGGTTTTTCCGGATCAAAGTCATAATAGAAACCATCTTTAATTGGCGGACCAATACCTAAGCGAGTCTGGGGAAAGGTTTCTTGCACGGCTTGCGCCAATACGTGCGCCGTGGAGTGACGCATAACCATTAGTCCTTCTTCAGAATTGATTGCGATTGATTCAATTACGTCGCCATCTGATAAATCAGTCCAGAGATCTCGCAAGACTCCGTTGATTTTGCAAACGACGATGCAGTTGGGTCCAGGCTTGACTCGATCAGGATAGATTTCCTCGAAGATTAGTGTTGGCTTGGAATCAGATGCGACAGTACGAGGAGTTCCATCAATAGTTACTTGAATCTGCGCCGACATCATGTGGCGAGGTTACCAAATAGGTCGCTGAAGATGATCGGCTTACGCGAAGTTGTAGGCAATAAAGATGATTGAAAGAACCGTGCATACCGCCGCAATCATGTATTTCATCCAGAGTGGAATTCCTACTTTTTCTGCAGCTGTTGCGGCGATTGTTTTGGTCTTAAGTATGGCTCGAGAAGCCCACGCGAATTCCGTTGCCAAAATACCAAGACCTGCGAGTAAAACTAGTAATCCCGGGCCAGGGGCAAAGAGGAAAACTGTTCCAATGATTGTGACCAATCCACCTATGACTCCGATGAATACTCGCCAAATGAGCGATCCATATGCGGTGCTCTTAATCTGTTGGCGGATGTTCATAGCGCAAGTTTACCCAAAATCCACGCGCTAAAGGAATCCTGCAATTCCTTAACCGCCTGAGAATGGGAATAGAAATTGCTCTCATATCTCTCAACTCCCACAATTTCTCTAACGCTGGAGGTTATTGCTAGTGCAGAGACCTTCGTAAGGTCGCGCTCCACAAGAGTCCCCTCTTTAACGCCAAAATTTTCAACTAAGAGGCCACGAGTAACCCCGGGCAAACATCCGCTCGTAAGGGAGGGTGTCCACCATTGACCATCGCTAAGCCAGATGAGATTTGCCAGTGCGCTCTCCATCACTTCACCGCGCTCGTTAACGAGGACCACATCGGCAAATCCCCGATCCCAGCGATGCGAAGTGCGAGCGAATTTTCAGCATAGGAAAGAGTTTTCATTCCGCTGATTGCTAACTTTGATGAGATCGTGAATTCATGTCTACCTAGCGCAATAAAACTCTTATCTTCCATGAAAGGAATGTGAGTAATGATCAATTGAGAGTCGCTCAAAAGTGTTATTCTCAATCGACCGAACGAAGAATAATCATTGGCATTGATTACTTCATCTACTGCTTTTTCTATAGTGTCGCGGTTCGGTGCTGAGAATTTCATCCTTTCTGCCGAGCGCATCAATCTCTCAATATGAAGATCAAGTGCAAAAGGAACTCCGTTATAGGTTCTGAGTGATTCAAAGATTCCATCCCCCAACAACCAACCGCTACCGGTCGAGGGTAGAACAATTTGCTCGACCAGAGAATCATTAAGCCAAATCTTCATTATTGGGCCAAGCCAATCAATCTACGCGCTTTCAATTCTGTTTCTTCCCATTCCAATTCAGGATCACTACCCCACGTTATTCCCGCACCAGTTCCAAAGCGAAGGTAGTTATCGACTCCTTGCCAGAATGTTCGAATCCCGACGGCCAATTCAGCATGGCCATTTTCCACCCAACCAATTGCTCCACAGTATGGACCGCGCTCACCTTCATTCTGAGAGATAATCTTTAGCGCTGAACTCTTTGGCGCCCCGCTTACGGATCCAGGAGGCATCATCGCCTTCAATACGTCCACAACATCGAATTTCTCATCTAATTCCGCTCGCACATCTGAGACCAAGTGAAATAAACCTGGATGAGCTTCGGTCGCGAGCAACCGAGGAGTCGTTACGGTTCCAACTTTAGCCACTTTCCCAACGTCGTTTCTAATGAGATCGACGATCATGAGATTCTCTGCATGGTCTTTCTCGAGAAATTCCTCAGTCGCCGAAGTACCTTTTATAGGACTTGATAGAACAACTCCATCCTTCATTTCAATAAATCGCTCGGGCGAAGCTGACGCTAGTTCGATTTCAGGTAGAGAGAGATACGACGCGAAAGGTGCTGGATTTCCTTCTTTGATGCGATGTGCGAGAGGTAGCAATGATTGATTCGCGGAGTTGATTGCTTTCAGCGTTCTACAAGCATTCACTTGGTAAACATCACCCATTGAAATACGCTCTTTGATATTTTCAACGTAGAACTTGTACGAGTTCTTACTGTGAGAGCTCTGCCAATCACTTAGTTGTACTCCTTGCCACTGATGTTCGCTCCTTGGTAGTGGCGAGTCCTTAACTTCTCTAAATTTTGCC
>JAPOJL010000079.1 GCA_029978425.1 Actinomycetota bacterium | reverse complement strand
GGCAGGCGCGGTTCTGACCATCGACCTCGCCGCCATAACTGAAAATTGGCGTCTCCTGAGCAAAAAACTCAAGCCTGGGTGCGATTGCGGCGCTGTCGTTAAAGCAGATGCCTATGGACATGGGTTAGTCCCAGTCGCACGCGCTGCAATTGAAGGCGGTGCAACATGGCTCGGCGTCGCACTCTTGGAAGAAGCTCTCGCACTTCGCGACGCGCACGTCAAAGCCCCGGTCATTGCTTGGCTCACTCCAGTCACAGAAGATTTTGTTGCCGCGATCGAAAAAGAGATTGATATCGCAATCCCATCACGCGAACATCTACATGCAGTAGTAGCAGCTGCTCATGAATCCAAGAAAGTAGCTCGAGTCCATTTAGAGATGGATAGTGGAATGTCTCGTGGTGGCGCGCTTTTGGATTGGAATGAATTATTAGTTGATGCCGAAAATGCTCAATCATCAGGAAAGATCAAGATCATTGGAATGTGGTCCCATTTCGCGCGCGCCGACGAACCCGGCCACACATTCAATACCGAACAACGCAATAGATTTCTTCAGGGAGTTGCTGACGCACGAGAAAAGGGAATTACACCTGAGATCATTCACTTGAGTAATTCTGCGGCAACTATTAATGACCCTGATTCACACTTTGATTTAGTGCGATTAGGAATTGCTATGTACGGACTTTCTCCTGATGTTAAAACTATGGGTGATTCCGATTCATTAAATCTCACACCTGCGATGTCATTGCGAGCGCGCATTCATCTTGTCAAAGAAGTCCCAGCCGGCTCACAGGTCGGTTATGGCGGAACTGCGATTACGAAAGTAGATACAAAACTTGCAGTAATTGCAATGGGTTATGCCGATGGAGTTCCACGTAATGCAACTTCAGATGCTGGCGTACTGATTGGTAACAAAATGTCACCAATAATTGGTCGAGTTTCAATGGACCAGTTTGTTGTCGATGTAGGTATTGATTCTCAGGCGCGGGCAGGAGATTGGGCTTATTTGATTGGCAGCCCAAAGGACGACAGTTACACTTCCGCCAACTGTTACACCGCTGATTCATGGGCAGCTGCATGTGGCACGATCAATTACGAGATCGTCACACGTATCGGACCACGTGTCGCGCGTGTTTACCTCGATTAATCAACGCGAGATTAAGGAGTGAGCATGGCGGATAACGTCGTCCTCTCTGTTAATAATCTTTCGGTAAATTTCGGTGGACTAAAAGCGTTGAACAATGTCAATCTTGAACTTCGCAAAGGTGAAGTACTTGGCTTAATCGGGCCTAATGGAGCCGGAAAAACTACAGTCTTCAATGCGCTCTGCGGAATCGTCACTCCTGCTGCTGGTTCTTTAGGTTTGTATGGAAAGTCAGTTGCTTGGCCCAAACCACACCAACTCGCACGTCGCGGAATTGCGCGTACGCTTCAAGGAGTTGGTCTGTTTCCTGATCTCACTGTTTCTGACAACGTAATGATTGGCGCTCACCGATTCGCTGAATCAGGATTGATTCGCGCCGCTCTTGGCACAAATGCACAAGATGAGAAGCAACTTCGAGAGAAAGCGCAATCAGCTCTCGAACGAGTTTATGTCGGAAGCGTCTCAGAACGTCGTGCTGATACTTTGTCGTATCCAGACACCAAGCGAGTTGCGATTGCTCGCGCTCTCGTTGCAGAACCTGAGATTCTTTTGCTTGATGAACCGGCTGGCGGACTTGGCGCTCAAGATATTGAGTGGCTCAATAGTTTGATAAATAATCTCAAGTCACGGACCTCAATCATCATCGTTGAACACCATATGGATGTTGTGATGTCGGTTTGTGATCGTATTTATGTTCTTAATTTTGGCGAGATTATTGCTTCGGGTACTCCAAGTGAAGTGAAGAATAATGAATCAGTTATCCAGGCGTATCTCGGTACTCACTCGAAGGCAAAATCATGAGCGGCCTGGTTGTAACGCGACTTAATGTTTCTCACGGCGCGATCCACGCCCTTCATGACATCTCATTCTCCGTTGAACCGGGTCAGCTCGCCGCAGTCATTGGTTCTAATGGCGCTGGAAAAACCACATTGCTGCGCACACTCTCTGGTTTGAAAGATGCATCCTCTGGAAATGCACAATGGGATGGTCGCGAGATGCTCGGAGTAAAACCAGAGGATTTAGTTCGACGTGGAATTTCCCACGTCTCTGAAGGTAAATCAGTAATTCCAGAACTAACAGTCAAAGAGAACTTAGTTCTAGGCGGAATTTGGCGCGGTAATAAAGTCGATACTGCACAAGCAATCGACGAAGTGGTTGAACTCTTTCCACGACTTGGCGAACGCATGTCCCAAAGTGCAGACACGCTTTCTGGTGGAGAGCGCCAGATGCTCGCAATCGGTCGCGCACTTGTTTCCCGTCCAAAACTACTGTTGCTCGATGAACCATCACTTGGACTAGCGCCACTCGTGATTGAACAAATCTTCCAAACTATCGACCAACTTCGCCACAAACTTGGCCTAACTGTTGTTCTTGTGGAACAGAACGCGATGAGCGCATTGGAAATTGCAGATATTGGAGTCATCATCAACCTCGGTCACGTCGTAGCTACCGGAAAAGCTAACGACCTCATCAATGATCCAGCCCTTCGGGCTGCGTACTTGGGGTACTAATGCAAAAAGTCATTGAAACTCTTCTCATTGGTCTAACAACCGGATCAATTTATGCGTTGATGTCTCTCGCAATTGTTTTGGTCTGGCGTTCAACTCGGGTCATAAATTTTGCCCAAGCTGGCCAAGCAATGTTTGCAACATATATTGGTTTCGAGATTTCAAGCCGTTCAGAAGTTTTTTGGTTGGGACTTCTCTTTGCGGTTGTCGGCGGTGCATTGCTTGG
>JAPOJL010000078.1 GCA_029978425.1 Actinomycetota bacterium | reverse complement strand
ATGGAGCCACAAGTTGGATTTGTGGGTTCGTTCTTACCAACAGCTGCGCGCGACAAAGTACGTGGCGGCTTTTCATCATTTCCTGAACTACTTGATCCGAGACTTTTAGTTTCGGTGTGGACGGGAGATTTAAAGATGGATACCGGCGTCCCACAATCGGTGTATCGCATCGATACTGAAGATATGGAACGGATTGGATTGTGGGCGTTAAGAATTGGTGAGACATATCAATTCGAGGTGGGTTCCATCACATTCAATGGCGTGATTCCATGGGTAAATCTCCAAGTAGTACGCGATCCCGGGAAGCAATATGCGCTCTTTGGAAGTATTCTCGCCATTATCGGATTGATGGCTTCACTCTTTATTCGGCAACGACGAATCTGGGTACGTGAAGTGAATGGCAAACTTGAAATTGCTGGGCTGGCGCTCAATAGGTTGCCAGGTTTAGATGAAGAAATTAAGAGGTTGGCGACTGAGATGAAGGAGGCGACATGACGAAGACAGATTGGGCATATGTCTCTAATGATCTGGTTTATGGAGCGCTCTTCATCTACACAATCGCTTTCATTCTCTATACCTATGAAACAGCCTTCGCCGTGCGCGCCAATAAAGAAGGTGCATCAAGCGCGATCGACCGCACCAAGACTGCAAAATCAAGTCGTATCGCCACAATAGTTTTTCTTCTTGCCACTGCTGTCCTACTTCTCGGAGTTGTTGCGCGTGGAGTTTCTGCAAGCCGTGTTCCATGGAGCAATATGTACGAGTACTCCATTAGTGGGGCTTTAACTTTTGCGCTGGCGTATCTGATTGTCGGGCGCAAATATGACTTGCGTTGGCTCGGACTTCCAATATCGATTGCCGTCCTATTAATTCTGGGAACTGCTATTACCTTGCTTTACCGCCCCAGTGCACCACTTGTTCCTGCGTTGCAATCAACCTGGTTAGTGGTTCACGTCTTTGCAGCAATTCTTTCTGGTGGCGTCTTCCTTCTTTCTAACACCATTGCTGCTACATATTTGTGGCTTGATCGCATGGAACGTAAAGGTGAGCGAACAGCTTTTGCAAAGCGCTTGCCGACACTCGACGTGCTTGATCAACTTTCATATCGTTTAGTTGCATTTGTATTTCCATTGTGGACCTTTGCAGTGATTGCTGGTGCAATCTGGGCTGAAGCTGCATGGGGACGTTATTGGGGATGGGATCCCAAAGAGACATGGGCTTTTATTACCTGGATTTTGTATGCCGCGTATTTACATGCACGCGTGACTGCTGGTTGGAAAGGTCGCAAAGCGGCTTGGTTATGTTTATTAGCAGGCTCTACGTATCTCTTCAATTATGTCTGGGTTAATGTGTGGGGCACGGGTCGCCACACATATTCTGGTTTATAACTTACGTAAGAAATCTGGATTGTCGTCGGGTGGAACAATCTTGCCTTTGCGACGACGGCGACCGTTTCCTTTGGGGCGACCAGCAATAATCCACGCTAGTGAGCCAATTCCAGGGACAAAAATAATGATTACTAGCCACGCCCATTTAGGAAGGCTTCTAATCTGATTTTCTGGGGTTCGCGAGCAATCAATGATCGCAAAGATCATCAGCGCAAGAACGATGATTGTGGCGATGACTGCGATGCGGACCATGTAGGAATTTTACCGCGCAACCAGCAAGGCCGCGAAAGAAAGAGCGAGCGCGTAAATAATTTGAATTCGACCAGTCTTTGCTAGGAGATCTATGAGCGCAGTTCCGCTCGCGCCAGAATTAACAGCTCTTACCGACTTAGAAACCAGCGGCAGGGATAGAAGAGCAAGTAGATAGAAGAAAGAGAAGAACGTTAGAGCTACTGACATGGCGAGGGCAAAGAACATCAGCCACTTATATAAGTCGCGTGTTCCTTGATCTCCCATAACGACAGCAAGAGTCTTCTTATCTGCGCTCTTATCATTTTCTAGATCTCTCAGATTATTGAGAACCAAGATTGCGCAAGCCAGGGCGCCCATCGCGAAGGATGCAAGTAGAACTTCTCGGGAGACAGATTCAGTTTGTACATAATAAGTTCCAACCGTTGCAACAACCCCGAAGAAGATAAAGACTGAAATTTCACCGAGCGCTTGATATCCATAAGGTTTAGGACCGCCGGTATATGTCCACGCTGCGAGGATGCAGATAGCGCCAAGAATGATGAGTAACCATGAAGTGCGTGAAGCCAGAATCAACCCAGCAATTGCAGCGATAACGAAGGAGATAAAAGCGGCATTCTTTACATCTTTAGCGGTTGCAGCCCCAGATCCAACAAGTCGCATCGGGCCAACGCGATCAGCATCTGTGCCTTTGATGCCATCGGAGTAATCATTGGCGTAGTTGACGCCAACTTGAAGAGCGAGCGCGACGATGAGGGCTAAAAATGTGTGAAGAACGGTGGCGTTATAGCCAGCAAAAGCAGTTCCAACTAAGACAGGGGCAATCGCTGCAGGGAGTGTTTTAGGACGAGCTCCTGCGATCCATTGTTCACGCGTTGTCATCAGCTAGTTTCTTTCGATCGGGTTTTCCAATACCCAAGTATGGAATAGCAGAAACTTTAATCAGCTCTTTTGGTGAGGCATGTGCGCCGAATTTTCCACGGAGCCGACCTTGGACATCATTGAGGTCAATGCTTTGTGTGGTGGCGATACAGAGTTTCTCGCCCCATTCTTTATCTGATTTTGCAAAGGCCACGATTTCTAGTGAAGAAAATTCAGACTGCAGGAAGTTTTCAATAGCGCTGAGTGAGATTTTTTCTCCGCCGGAAATGATTTGATCATCGGAACGTCCACTTACCTTCACAATTCCGTTCTCGATGCTGCCGTAATCGTTGGTGATAAACCAACCGTTATTGATCGGAAAATCTCCGTTGAGATAACCAAGTGCAACTTGAGGTCCTTTAAGAGCGATTCGTCCGTCTTGGATTTCTACCAAAATTCCGTCG
>JAPOJL010000077.1 GCA_029978425.1 Actinomycetota bacterium | reverse complement strand
TCCATATTAATTTTATACCTTATAGTGAGTCTTAAATGATCATTAGGGTCATTTCTACCTTTGTATGATAAATAAAAATCTATATTACCGTTTTTATTGGGGATATAAATATTATTAGCAATTATCATACCTTCTAAATCATCAATAATTCCAAGGTTTGTGGTGCCTGCTGTCGCAACAATGGCAAAGATGCGATGGTCTGGGTTTTGTTGGTGGTATTTATCGACTTCAAATGCAACTGTGCTGCCTTGTAATTTATGGTTCTTATCGGTGGGAATTGCAAGTAGCTCGACATCCATCACATCTGCCGCAGACTTGATTGAGGAATGGGCTTCATTGGAACACGCAATCACCCAGCGCTTAACTCCCGGAAATTTACTTCGCGCATCATGGCGCGCAGCAACGAGTGCAGAGAGATTTCCAACCGTTCCACCTTGCACAAATACTCCGCCAGATGTTTGTGGAAGCCCTGCTAAATCACTAAGCCAACGCAGCGCTTGATTCTCTGCGAATACTGCGCCAGCGCCCTCAAGCCATGAACCACCATATAAAGCGGATGCACCAACCACGAGATCAAATAAGTTAGAAGATTCTGTGGGAGCAGAAGGAATAAATGCTAAGTAACGCGGATGGTCTGTTGAGATACAGGCTTGCGCCAAGACATGTTTAAATAGATCAAGGGCTTTCTCGCCGCCCAATCCACTTTCAGTAATGGTCTCGCCTACTTCGGCATATAACTCGTCATAAGTCCATGGACCATCAAGCGGTGGATCTTTCTTAAGTCGAACTAGTGAATACTCGAGAATCTTTGCAGCAAGAGCATCGATCTCTTCATCGAACTCATGCATCGCCGAAGAGCGCCTTTCGTTTTGAACTTCTCACAATATTGCGGAGCATGGTCGGAAATACAAACGCATGCAATGGCAAGATTACATACCAATAGAGTTGGCCACCTAAACCGCGCGGTGAGAACGTTGCTTCTTGAGTGATACGTACTTGATTACCCTCTTGTTGAATTCGGAACTCGAGCCAGGCTTTACCGGGAAGAATCATCTCTGCATAGAGTCTCAGTACTCTCTCTTTTTCAACTTGCTCAACTCTCCAGAAATCTAATCCATCCCCTACTCGTAAATGTTTGGGATCTCTGCGACCACGACGTAATCCAACTCCGCCAACCATGCGATCTATAACACCGCGCGCCCACCATAAGAAATCTGCGCCATACCAACCTGTTTCACCGCCGATTTGTTCAATGGATTTCCAGACACAATCAATCGGCGCATCCGCCAGCGTTTCACGCTTATCTTTCAAGATCATTTCCCCCGCCCAATCAGGATCGCTCTGTGCTTTTTGCCATGGTGCGGTTGGGGCAGTTGCATCAGACCACCGCGTCTCTACTTGATTATTTGAGGTTCGCGAAAGGGCTAAGTTAATAGCGGTTGTTACATCAATGAGTCCCTCTGGCGGTTTAGGAACAATCGCATCAATCGTCTTCTTCGGATCAGCCACCGTTTCATTGATCAATGAACCCACAAGTGGACGGGCGAGTGCGGTAGGAACAGGAGTCACAAAACCGATCCACAAACTTGAAAGTTTTGGTGTTAAGACAGGAACTCGAATAATCCAACGTCTACGGAGCCCAGAACATGCAGCAAATTTCTGCATCATGTCAGCGTAAGAGAGAATTTCGGGGCCGCCGATATCAAAGACTCCTTTAACCGGTTCTTTCAACTTTGCAACGTTGGTGAGATACCAGAGCACATCTCGAATGGCGATCGGGTGCGTCAAATTTGTGACCCACTTGGGAGTTGTCATCACAGGTAAGCGATGCGTTAAATGACGGAGCATTTCAAATGATGCAGAGCCCGAGCCAATAATGATTCCGGCGCGCAATTCCATGACCGGAACTTTTCCTGATGCAAGTAATTCACCGGTACGAGCACGTGATGCTAAGTGCTTACTTTGCTTTGAATCATTTGCAATTCCACCGAGATAAACAATCTGGGAAACTCCTGCAGCTTGAGCAGCGCGCGAGAAGTTATCAGCCATCGCGGCTTCAATCTCATCAAAGTGAGTTCCGACTCCGATGGAGTGCAATAAGTAGAAAGCGGTATGCACACCTTGAAGTGCCGCCAGTGTCTCGTCATAGCTATTGGCATTTCCAACTGCAATTTCAACTTCATTGACCCAAGGTTGGCCTAATACTTTTGATTTATCGCGGACAAAAATCCGCACCTTCATATCCTCATTAAGAAGCGCTCGAACTAAGCGGCCACCGACATAGCCGGAAGCTCCTGTTACAAGTATCCGACGCGACTGATTCATGGGTAGAACAGTAGACTTAGTTGAATGTCGCGGCCAAAGGTAGTAATTCTCGGAGCAGGTTTCGGTGGTTTAACCGCTGCCCGCTCGCTGGATCGCATCGCTGATGTGACCTTAGTAGATCGCCACAATTTCCAGACTTTTCTCCCGCTTCTCTATCAAGTCTCTACCGCAGGCCTTGCAGCTGACCATGTCGCATATCCCATTCGCGGCGCGCTCCGTAAAACAAAAGTTAAATTTCGAATGGGCTCGCCCATTTCGGTAGATCATAAAAACAAGAGCGTGAAGTTAGATTCCAGGGAAGTTTTAGATTTTGATTATCTGATTGTGGCGCTGGGCTCTGCTACAAATGATTTTGGGATTAAAGGTGTGGCTGAAAATTCTCTCGGTATGAAAACTGTCAATGAAGCGCTCAATATCCGCTCCGAAATAATGCGCCGCTTTGAGGATCTCTGTCGTTTTGAAGATGACACAAAGTTTTCGATTGCTGTTGTTGGCGGCGGTCCCACAGGCGTTGAAATGGCGGGCGCTATCGCTGAATTAAAGCGCGGTCCACTTACATCTGACAGCAAGGCTGCGGCCAAGAACATCGATGTTTACCTCATTGAAGCAGGTCAACGTGTTCTTCCTGCGCTTTCTCCAAAGTTATCTGCGCGCACCAAAAAAGATGTCGCCCAACTCACGCTCGCCATCCGTGCC
>JAPOJL010000076.1 GCA_029978425.1 Actinomycetota bacterium | reverse complement strand
TACAAAGATACTTATTGGTCTCGATTTGAAGGTTTGTACTTTGCCGGCGATGGTGCGAAGTTAGATGATGATGGCGCGTTATGGCTATTGGGCCGCGTTGATGATGTGATGAATGTTTCTGGCCATCGAATTTCTACAACTGAAGTTGAATCTGCGCTCGTTTCTCATCATGCCGTAGCAGAAGCTGCAGTCGTGGGAGCAAATGATGAACTTACAGGTCAAGCAATCGTGGCTTTTGTAATCCTGCGTGGAGGAGTTGCTCCTGATAAGGACTTGGAGAAATCACTTCGAGATCATGTAGCAAAAGAGATTGGTGCTATCGCAAAGCCCCGTCAAATAATGGGGGTAGCGGAGTTGCCTAAGACCCGTAGCGGAAAGATTATGCGTCGCTTACTGCGTGATGTGGCTGAGAATCGTACGGTTGGTGACGCTACGACCTTAGCTGATCCCAACGTAATGAAGTTGATTTCAGAAGGTCTGAAATCTGGAACGAAAGAAGATTAAAGTCAGCAATCTCTTTGTAGACCTTGCTGCCTTCGATGATGGAGTGCGGGAGTTCCCACGGTAGATAATCAATGAGAGTAATCACGACAAAAGCGATGATTACTACTTGAGCAAGTGAGAGCGCTGCACCCAATACAGCATTCATAAACTTAAATGGGCCAAAGAGGATTCTCTTGTGAATTCCAATTCCCGTCTTCTCTAGGATGAATTTTCCAAGATTTGCTCCGGCGAAGATTCCAAATAAATGCACGAAGATGATGGAAGTGAGCCCTTTCCAATCTGCGGTATACCAATTGGCAGCAGCAAAGCCTGCGACGCCACCTCCGAGATAACCGATCAGAGAAAAGAGCGTGGCAAGAGCGCCGCGGTTATAGCCTGTAGCTATTGCGATAATGCCAATTACCAAGAGCGCGATATCAAGTATCACGGAATATCTATTCCCAAATGTTCTTTTACGAGCGAGCGCATCTCGTCATACGTGAAGATTCCACCAATCTTTAAGTGGGCGAGATTTCCTGAAGCATCAACAAATCTCGTAATCGGAACACCAGGACCAAAAAAATCAATCGAGCGTCCATCTGGATCAAATAGTTGTGGGTAAGACATGCCCCTCTTTAGTGCATGTTCATATCCATCCGATTTACTCTGTTCTTCCATATCAACTCCCACAACTTGAAGTTGATCTCCTGCTTCTTCATAGAGGCGGATGAAATTCTCGCGCTGCGCTTCGCAATTAGAGCACCAGCTCGCCCATGCAGAAATAACTGCGGGGCCTTCAATACTTTCGAGCGCCATTTCACCTTCACCTTCAAGACACTCGACAAAGGTGCCGTCAGCTTTCATGCCTGTGGTTTTAATTGAAGAACATGGCGCAAATGCATCAATAGATTCGCTCTGTTCTGAAGGCGCGCTTGTGCAGGAAGTGAGCAAGAGAACAATCACCAGAAGAAAACGTTTCATCGAAAATCCTTATCGCTCTTGACCATCGACTTTGCTTTTGCAAGATCCATCTCACCGATTCCGTAACTGGGGCATAACTTAGCGAGCGGACATGCAGCACATGCAGGTTTCCGTGAATGACATACCCGTCGGCCATGCCAGATCAGGCGCTGAGAGAGATTGGTCCATTCTTTTCTTGGAATTAACTCCATAACCGCGAATTCAACTTTGACCGGATCGGTTTCTTTTGTCCAACCAAATCTTCTTACCAATCTTCCAAAATGGGTATCGACAGTAAGTCCTGGGGTATCAAAGGCATGGCCAAGGACTACATTCGCAGTCTTGCGACCAACGCCAGGCAAGGTAATGAGCTCTTCTAAAGTATTGGGAACTTCGCCATCGAATTCTGTAACAATCTTGGTGGCAAGACCTTTAATACTCTTTGCTTTAGCGCGGAAGAAACCTGTTGATTTGATGAGGTTTTGCAGCTCGCGCATATCTGCTCCAGCAAACGCTTTAACACTATTATATTTCTTGAAAAGCGCAGGAGTGACAGCGTTAACGCGTTTATCTGTGCACTGAGCCGACAAAACTGTGGCAACAAGAAGTTGTAAAGGGTTTTTAAAATCTAATTCACATTTCACATCAGGATAAGTTTTGCTGAGAATTCGATAAATGGCGCCAGCTCTCTTCTTCTTATCTGTAAAGCTCTCGCGCATAGCGGTAAAAATAGCCCCAATTTGTATCTTTTTCATCGGAAAAGTAGGGTGCGCTTGTGAGTCCACGTGCTAACGATCAAATCGACGAAGTTGTCGTACGTAAAGCTCCTATCTTTTTAGGTTTAGATTCCTCTGCCGCTGACGCGCTCCGCGCTTCTATGAGTTTGGTAAAACTCCGCAAAGGTCAATCGCTCTTCAAGGAAGGCGATGATGGAGACAATCTCTATGTTGTCTCTAACGGAAAAGTAAAGCTTGGAACCAAGTCCCCAGACGGTCGTGAAAACTTACTTATGATTCTTGGTCCCGGAGATATGTTTGGTGAACTTTCGCTCTTTGATTCCGGTCCTCGTACCGCTACCGCAACTGCAGTAACTGATTCCAAATTACTCACTCTCGGACAAGAGAAAGTCATTCCTTGGGTCAAGGAATATCCTGAAGTGTCACTACAACTTCTTGCCCGACTTGCTTCACGTCTTCGTCGCACCAATGAAGTCGTTGGAGATCTCGTTTTCTCGGATGTTCCTGGTCGCGTTGCTAAGGCGCTAATTGATCTCGGAGTGAAGTTCGGCGACAAGCGCAGCGAAGGTCTCTTTGTAAATCACGATCTCACGCAAGAAGAGCTCGCCCAACTTGTTGGCGCATCACGCGAAACTGTAAATAAAGCGCTTGCTGATTTCGCTCAACGCGGATGGCTCCGCCTCGAAGCGCGTTCGGTCATGATTTTGGATTACGAACGCTTGCTTAAGCGCGGTCGTTAATCAGCAATCTCGACAGTTAACTCAATCTCTACAGGCGCATCCAAAGGTAATTCTGCAATTCCCACCGCGCTACGCGCATGTTTTCCAGCTTCGCCCCAGATATGTAGAAAAAGTTCACTCGCGCCATTTATTACCGCAGG
>JAPOJL010000075.1 GCA_029978425.1 Actinomycetota bacterium | reverse complement strand
GTGCAATAAGTGCGGCTGCATCTGCGATTGCCTGATTGTCAGGAGTTGTCTTTGGGTTATATCCAGCAAGTTTGATTGAAGTTGGCCAATTAAATGTGGTCATCTTCTGCAAAGCATCCTTTGCAACGTCGACAAGCACTGGGCCAGGGCGACCAGTTGTTGCGATATGGAAAGCTTCAGCGATAACGCCAGGAATTTCGGCAGGATCGGTCACCAAATAGTTGTGCTTGGTAAATGGCATTGTGATTCCGCGAATATCAGCTTCTTGGAATGCATCCGTGCCGATTGCGGCTGAGGGAACCTGACCTGTAATTGCAACGAGTGGAACTGAATCCATCGCTGCATCCATCAGTGGAGTAACAAGGTTTGTTGCACCTGGACCAGATGTCGCAATACAGACTCCGGCGCGACCAGTTACTTGGGCATAACCAGTTGCTGCATGTCCTGCGCCTTGTTCGTGACGAACCAAGATATGGCGAATCGTTGAATCAAAGATCGGATCGTAAGCAGGAAGAATTGCGCCACCAGGCAGACCGAACATCACATCGACGCCAGCTGCTTCAAGGCTCTTCACCAATGAAGTAGCTCCTGTCATTTCTGTGCCGTTCGGTGTTGGAACGTGTTTCGCCATCTTCTTGCTCCTTTCTCTCTTCTCTGGGATCCTGCTGCGTTTACTTTCTTAAATGAAAAAACCCTCAGATATCTGAGGGCGCGCGTGACATGAAGGCACGCGCTATCGAATCACCACCACTGAAACTACTGAAGCGCGTGTTGAAGTCATAGCCGTATTCTCCAACGGGGCAGGGCTATGCGTCAAGAGATGAGATGAACGTCTCAATAAGTGAAACTCTTAGTCGCAGACAGCGCCTTTCGATGCTGAACCCACGAGCTTTGAATACTTATGGAGAACTCCACGAGAGTACTTGTGAGGCAGCGGCTTCCAGCCCACTTTGCGAGCTTCGAGTTCTGCTGGGTCCACCAAGAGATCGAGTGTGCGATTTGGGATATCGATACGAACGCGATCGCCATCCTTGATAAATGCAATCGGTCCCCCATCGACAGCTTCAGGTGCAACGTGACCAACACAGAGTCCGGTTGAACCACCAGAGAAACGACCATCGGTAAGAAGTAGCGTCTTCTTTCCAAGTCCAGCGCCCTTGATCGCACCGGTGATCATCAACATCTCGCGCATTCCGGGTCCGCCTTTAGGACCTTCGTAGCGAATCACAACGACATCGCCTTCTTGGATAGTTCCATTTTCAAGAGCATCCATCGCAGCTTGTTCGCGTTCAAATACTCGTGCCGGTCCTTCGAATGTTTCGATGCCGATTCCGGCTGTCTTACAGACAGCGCCATCAGATGCGAGAGTTCCACCAAGAATGGTGATTCCAATATCGGTAGACATTGGTTTATCAACTGGGAAGAGAACGCTGCCGTCAGCAAAGGGAGGATTGATATCGGCCAAGTTCTCGGCCATCGTCTTTCCGGTGACAGTGAGGGTATCTCCATGGAGATAGCCAGCATCGAGAAGAATGCGAAGTACCACTGGAATACCACCGACACGATCAACATCTGTCATCACATATTTACCGAACGGCTTGAGGTCGCCAAGTAGCGGCACCTTTGAACCGATGCGGTGGAAATCCTCGAGAGTGAGATCGACCTCTGCCTCGTGAGCAATTGCAAGCAGATGCAGAACCGCATTGGTAGAACCACCAAGAGCCATCAAAATTGTGATGGCATTTTCAAATGCCTTCTTTGTCAGAATATCGCGTGTAGTAATTCCCTTAGCAATCAAATTAACAACAGCTGCGCCTGCTTTTTCAGCATATGCATCGCGACGGCGATCAACTGCAGGAGGCGCAGCAGAACCGGGAAGGGATAATCCGATAGCTTCGCCGATACTTGCCATTGTGTTTGCTGTGTACATGCCGCCGCAGGCGCCTTCACCTGGGCAGATAGCTTTCTCAATTTGATCTACGCGATCTTTGGTAATCAATCCACGAGCGCAGGCACCCACTGGTTCTAAGGCATCGATGATGGTGACATCTTTTCCATCTACTTGGCCAGGAAGTGTTGAACCTGCGTAGACAAATACCGATGCGACATCGATACGTGCCGCTGCCATCATCATTCCAGGAAGTGATTTATCGCAGCCAGCAAAGGTGACCATTCCATCGAGGCGTTCGGCCTGCATCACAGTTTCGACAGAGTCTGCAATAACTTCGCGAGAAACGAGCGAGAAGTGCATGCCTTCATGGCCCATGGAGATTCCATCAGAGACTGAGATGGTTCCGAATTGCATCGGGAATCCACCTGCATCGATAACGCCTTTGCGTGACGCTTTTGCAAGACGATCGAGAGAGAGGTTGCAGGGAGTGATTTCATTCCAGGAAGAGGCGATACCGATCTGTGGCTTTACCCAATCTTCATCACCCATACCTACAGCGCGAAGCATTCCGCGCGCTGGAGCACGCTCTAATCCATCAGTAACGAGTCCAGAACGCGGCTTCATCTTCGACATGAGAGAATCTTATCCTCACAACAGCATTTTGTGAGAAATCCGAAAACTACGCTTTAGGAGATACACCTGTGTCAAAGCAAGCCCAAGATCAGACATTAGACCCAACTCGTTGGCGCACACTCTTTGTGGTCGCTATTGCGCAGTTGATGATTGTGCTCGATAGCTCAATCATGAATATCGCAATTCCGAGTGCAAAGGTAGATCTTGGTATCTCCGATGCGAACCAGCAGTGGGTTATCACTGCTTACACATTAGCTTTTGGTTCACTCTTGCTCCTCGGTGGTCGCATTGGTGATTACATGGGGCGCAAGAAGATTTTCTTGGTCGGTCTCACAGGTTTCGCACTTGCTTCAGCCCTCGGTGGAATCGCATCAACACAGGGATTGCTATTTGCTTCCCGCGCTCTTCAGGGCGTATTTGCGGCTCTATTGGCGCCTGCTGCCCTCGCCATCATCTCTGTCACCTTTAGCGTTCCAGCAGAACGCGCCAAGGCGTTCGGTGTCATCGGCGCAATCTCAGGTGGCGGCGCTGCAATCGGTTTGATTCTAGGTGGAGCACTCACTGAGTAC
>JAPOJL010000074.1 GCA_029978425.1 Actinomycetota bacterium | reverse complement strand
TCACGAACGTAACGGCGGACCGCAGAATCAGTCCATGCGCCATCGCCGTAACCATGGAAACGGAGGTGGAGAAAGACGAGTTGGGATACATCTTCTACGACGTGATGATCAAAGCGGAGCTTCTTTAAACGCTCTTTTGTCATTCGTGCGCCCACGACTTCATGATGATGGAATGAAACTCCACCGCCCGCAATAAGCGCGCGTGTTTTTGGTTTGCCGACATCGTGCATCAACGCTGCTAAACGCCCCACAAGATTAGGTCCGCCCAGCCGCTCTTCTAGCGCCATTGATTGTTCGACAACAGTGAGAGTGTGTTCGTATACATCTTTATGGTGGTGGTGTTCATCGATCTCGAGGCGAAGTTTTGGGATTTCCGGCAAGAACTTCTCGCATAGTCCTGTATCAACCAGAATTGTAATTCCGGTGCGGGGATTTTCCGACATCAGCGTTTTAACAAACTCGTCACGGATTCGTTCTGCGGAGATAATCGAGAGTCGATCCGCCATTGCTTTCATCGCTTCCACCACTGCTTCATCGATAGTGAAACCAAGTTGGGCCGCAAAACGCGCAGCGCGGAGCATGCGCAGTGGATCATCAGAGAAAGAAAGTTCTGGAGTGCTTGGTGTACGTAGTGATTTTTTGAGTAGATCTGTAACGCCGTTGTGGGGATCGATAAATTCTGGAGTTGGAGTTGTTAACTCGATTGCCATGGCATTAACGGTGAAATCGCGGCGGAGTAGGTCTCCTTCGATAGTGTCACCAAAATCTACTTCTGGTTTACGGGAATCACTTTCATATGAATCTGCGCGATAGGTTGTTACTTCAAAAGTTATATCGGATTTCTTTGCGCCAATTGTTCCGAATTTAATTCCAACATCCCAGATATCTTCCGCCCACTTCTTCATGATTTTCTTTGTATCGTCAGGGCGTGCATCTGTTGTGAAATCTAAATCATTTCCTAAACGACCAAGAAGTGAATCGCGAACTGGTCCACCAACAAGTGCAAGACGGAAACCGGCAGCCTTAAATTGCGCCGCAAGATCAAATGCAAGAGGCGCACGTTCACGAAGCGTTGCGATTGCAATCTCGCTCGCTGCAGATTGTGGTGTTTCCATATCAGCCTAAGGCTACCGATGGAGGCCACCCACTAGTCTTGGGCTATGACCCCGGCACCTGGTGCGGGCGGCGAAGAAGTTAAGAAGAAGCGGAAGCGTAAGCGCTCTCGTTCTAAATCTTCACAACGCTCACACCCAAAGAATTCGCAACCGCAAAATCGCTCGAAAAAAACCTATGCCAAAAGAGTGGATGAAGTCAGCGCTGGCGGCTTAGTTGTCGATAGCTCAGGCACAAAAGGATTACTTATTGGTCGTATTGATGCCAAAGATGCAAAGCGGGAACGGTTGTTGTGGTCACTTCCTAAAGGACATATTGAAACTGGCGAAACTCCCGAACAAGCTGCAGTCCGTGAAGTAAAAGAAGAGACTGGTATTGAAAGTCAGATTGATAAATCTCTTGGCGTTATTGATTTCTGGTTTATGGCTGGTGGAAAGCGGATTCATAAGACCGTACATCACTTCTTATTTAAAGAGACCGGCGGAAAGATTGCCCCCCAGGTAAGTGAAGTTGATGATGTGCGTTGGTTTCCACTTGAGGAGATCGTTGAGAAATTGGCATATCCCGATGAGAAGAAGTTGATTGCGCGCTCCAAGGATTTGATCTCATGAAACGAGCATGGGTTGTAATTCTCTTATTAACCGGTTTAGTTCTGGCGCCCTTTACCCCAGCGCGGGCCGAAACTCTTATAACTTTGACGCAAGCTCCATCACAACTTGCTGATGGCAGATTTCTCAATAATGAATTAGCGCTCTCGATTAGTTCCGGTGGAGCGCTCGATAAAGTTCTATCGGCGCGTTATCGAGGCGCAAAGAGTTGGTTGATTGATCCAGCGCTTTTAGAAGAAATTTCTGCGCTCAGTGATGGTTATGTTTATCTCGATGTAGAAGGTAATGAGGTTAGCGTCGATGAATTTCCTGCTGCGGCTGATTGGTTGAATTTGCTCCGATTTATCTCGCGCAATGATCGAGTAGTAACCATGACATATGGCGGCCCTTCGCTCTCTTATCTTCAGAAAACCGCTCCAGGGGAGTTAGTGCTCTATAACCAACTTTCTGCTCTACGCCTCGAGGAAATTCTTGGTCGCCCCGTCATCGCGCCTGGCACCACTCAAGCAAGTACTAAATCTCCAGCGTTGGTAGCAAAGAATTCCTACACGGCGCTTCGAAAGACGATGCGGGTAATTAATAGCATTGTGACGACGAGTGATGTTGAAAGTTTGAGAATCGGATTGGCTAAGACTCTCAACCCACTACTTAGTAAAGATGCAGCTATAGCTCTCACTCGCAGTTATGAGAGTGAGATAAAGCGTTTTGATGGGCGGCTTCGCGTCTCAACAGGTAACTACACAATCACCGCTTCAAATTATGAATTGCCTGTCACTATCATCAATGACTTTGATCAGTTAGTGAGCGTTGATTTAGATATCACTACTACGAACAGTTGCGTTCTTGTGACTCAAGTGCCGCGAATTACAGTTGGCGCGCGCTCGCAGATTCAAATCAAAGTTCCCATCCAAGTTATTGCATCAGGAGATACTGCACTTCGCTTGCAACTTCGCACCCCAAAGGGGAGCGCTATTGGTGAGATGGAGCGGATACCGCTACGACTCGCGGTTATATCGCCCATTACAACCTGGTTTACAACCGGAATGGCGATAATTCTTTTACTCGCAGCTGTCATACAGAGCGTCCGACGAGTGAAGCGGAGGAAGCAGCATGAATGACGATGATGCTCGCTTGATTCGCTCCTCTTCATTGATGGGACTTGGAACGATCATCTCTCGTGTTACTGGATTGGCAAGAAATTTATTGTTGGTTGCTGTTTTAGGAACGGGAATTCTTGGCGATGCTTACAACGTCGCAAATACGACGCCAAACATTCTTTATAACTTACTTATTGGCGGAGCTTTATCTGCAGTATTTGTTCCACAGATTGTTAAATCGTTCCGCGATAACGATGGTGGTAGCGCTTATGTAAGTCGACTTATCTCACTTCTTATGAGCGCGCTCGTCCTTATTACTGTGGTTGCGATGGTTTTAGCGCCA
>JAPOJL010000073.1 GCA_029978425.1 Actinomycetota bacterium | reverse complement strand
CAACGTAGTGCGCTCATCGCGGCCCTCTCAAGCTTCTTAGTGCTTGGGACTCTAGTGATTGTCATCGTCACCTCTCCAGGTTGGGAGACGTTACGAAATACGTTCTTTAAGTGGGCTTATGGAGTAGAAGTTCTTCCTAAGATAATCCTTGGATTTGGAACTAACGCGATGCTCACCGTTATTGCTGGCACATCTGTCGCTCTCCTTGGATTAGCTATAGCTTTACTTCGCACCTCACGTTCACCAGCACTTACTCCATTTAGATTCCTTGCCACAGCGTATGTAGACATATTTCGCGGAATCCCGATGCTCCTGGTGATCTTGTTAGTTGGATTTGGAATCCCGGCTCTACAGATTAAAGGCCTCACCAATAACGTTCTCATCTTAGGAACACTTGCAGTCATCATCACCTATTCGGCATATGTTGCTGAAGTAATTCGTTCAGGAATTCTTACTGTTCATCCCAGCCAGAGAGCGGCTGCGAGATCCTTGGGTTTAAGCCATTTTCAGACACTTCGCCATGTGGTTCTGCCGCAGGCGCTTAAGCGAGTGACACCTCCACTTCTCAATGACTTGGTAGCGCTTATCAAGGACACCGGCTTAGTTTCAATTCTGGGCGTCACAGATGCGGTTCGTGCTGCACAGATTCAAACCGCAAAGACTTTCAATTACACCCCTTATGTGATGGCCGCGATTGTCTTCTTGTTGGTCACTATTCCACTCACTCGTTGGACTGATCGTATGCTCCGTAATTCCCTGGAAAAACAGAATGCCCAGGGCCAAGCATGACCACCCCAGTACTGCGCCTTGAGAAAGTTCGCAAAACATTTGGCAGCGAAGTTGTTCTAGAGGACATTACTTTCACTGTTCCGGTACATACCGCAACTGTTTTTATTGGAGCTTCTGGGAGCGGAAAATCAACGCTGCTACGTTGTATCAATCTTTTAGACCAGATTGATGATGGACAGATCCTTCTCGATGGCGAAGATATCTCCGCTGCAGATGTAAATCCTGATGAAGTTCGCAAGAAACTTGGAATGGTCTTTCAATCTTTCAATCTTTTCCCACACATGACCGTGCTGGAAAATGTGATTCTGGCACCCACCAAAGTTCAGGGCGTTGCCAAAGATGTGGCCGTTGATGAAGCACTTGAGTTATTGAAGCGATTTGGCCTTAAAGATAAAGCGGATCAATATCCCGATCGCTTAAGTGGGGGACAGCAGCAACGCGTTGCCATCATTCGCTCTTTAGCACGCCATCCACGACTGCTATTGCTTGATGAGATAACGAGCGCTTTAGATCCAGTTCTCGTCAATGAAGTTCTCAGCACCGTGCGCGACCTTAAAGGCGAGGGCATGACCATGGTGCTTGCAACGCATGAAATGGGATTTGCGAAACAAGTAGCTGATGAAGTCTGCTATCTACATAACGGTCGGATTGTGGAATGGGGAAGTCCGGCAAATATTTTGGAAAGTCCGAACCAACCTGAAACCAAAGAATTCCTGCGCCGCGTCCACGATGCGGGACGTTTGTAAATACGCTGGACTTTTTCTCGTTCTTGTCTCTAAAGTATGTCTAGGTCACGAGTTCCAGTTCAAAGCCCCGGCTAACTGGACGGCAACCCTCCACCACGGTGGGGTGCTCCGGGTGAAGACCAGGTCGATTGCAAGGCGCCATCGACAAGCGTGGGTCTGCCAACGTTAGCCAGGCCCCCTGATTTTTAGGGAGGTTTATTCGTGTCATCTTTTTCCGTAACCAATGCTGAGTTTGAAACCCGCCAGATCCATGCTGGTCAGGTTCCAGACCCCACCACCGGATCTCGTGCACTGCCTCTCTACCAAACCACTGCTTATCAATTCCGCGATACTAAACATGCCGCGGATCTCTTCGGTTTGGCAGAGTTAGGCAATATTTACACCCGCATCATGAACCCAACACAAGATGCAGTGGAACAACGCATTGCATCACTTGAAGGTGGAGTTGCAGCACTTCTTGTCTCTTCAGGATCTGCTGCCACAACATTCGCGATACTCAATGTTGCAGAAGCTGGCGATCACATCGTCTCGTCACCGTCGCTCTACGGTGGAACTTACAACTTGTTCCACTACACCTTGCCAAAGTTTGGTATCGAAGTAACATTCGTTGATAACCCTGAAGATCCTGAAAGTTGGAAGAAAGCAGTTCGTCCAAATACCAAAGCCTTTTTCGGTGAGACGATTGCAAACCCGAAGAACGATGTACTTGATATTGAAGCGATAGCAAAAGTCGCTCACGACGCAGGTGTTCCGTTAATTGTCGATAACACCGTCGCAACGCCATTCTTGATCCGCCCAATCGAGTATGGCGCAGACGTTGTAGTGCACTCTGCAACCAAGTTCCTCTCTGGACATGGAAATGCAGTGGTGGGCGCGATTGTTGATGCAGGCAGATTCGATTATGCGAAATATCCAGATCGCTTTAAGAATTTCAATCAACCAGATCCGAGTTATCACGGACTTGTGTATGCCCAAGCGCTTGGAGTCGGATCTCCATTTGGCGCGAACTTGGCCTATATCTTCAAGATACGCCTCACTTTGCTCCGCGATGTAGGTGCAGCAGTTGCCCCATTTAACGCCTGGCTCTTGGCACAAGGTCTTGAGACGCTCTCCCTTCGCATTGAGCGCCATGTCGATAATGCAAAGGCGGTTGCGACCTGGCTCGAAAGCCATCCCCAGGTAGAGAAAGTGAACTATGCATCTCTTCCATCCTCGCCCTGGAACGCTCTTGCGAAGAAATACTGCCCACGAGGAAGCGGCTCAGTTCTCTCTTTTGAAATCAAAGGCGGGGTCGAGGCAGGTAAGAAATTTATTGAAGCGCTCAATATTTTCTCTCATGTGGCAAATATTGGTGATGTCCGATCGCTCGCAATCCACCCAGCATCTACAACGCATTCTCAATTAACACCAGCTGAGCAACTTCAAGCTGGTGTGACGCCAGGCTTGGTTCGTCTCAGCCTCGGCATTGAGAATATTGTTGATATCAAAGCTGATCTTGAAAAAGCCTTCGCTGCGGCGAAGTAATTCACTTTCTCATGACGCTCTCAGATCGCGTAACCGGGGCATGGCTAGAAACCCATGACCCTGGTGCGCGCATCTTTCACAAACTTGGAGATTTACCTCTTGAGTCTGGTGAAGTGCTGCCTGATGTCACAATCGCTTATCAAACTTGGGGTGAGCTCAACGCAGATAAATCAAACGCGATATTGATTCATCATGCGTTAACGGGATGGTCAGATGTGCCTGCTTGGTGGCCAGAGATGGTTGGACCAGGATTGCCATTTGATACCGATAAATACTTTGTCATCTGTCCCAATGTC
>JAPOJL010000072.1 GCA_029978425.1 Actinomycetota bacterium | reverse complement strand
TGCTACGGATGTAGCTGCTCGCGGTATTCACGTTGACGATATCGATCTTGTCGTTCACTTCGATGCGCCAGCTGACCATAAAGATTACTTGCACAGATCAGGACGTACTGCACGCGCTGGAAAGACTGGACGAGTAGTCACTCTTGCTACCCATAAAGAACAGCGCACTGTCGGAGGCATCACTCGCCGCGCTGGAGTTGAGCCATGGGTTATGGCGATTAAGCCACTCGATGAAAAGCTTGTGAGTATTACGGGTGCGAAGAAACCGACTGGAATTCCAGTAAAGGAAGTAAAAGAAAAAGCTCCCGCTATGCCGCGTCACAAGAGTGCGAAACATCGCGCTAAGCGAGCGAGAAATCGAAATAAGTTTGCAAGTAGTGGTTCAGGACGCAGTCGGAATTCTTGATTGTAGGGAAATCACATTTCCCCATGGATCCTCTACTCGGGCAATTCCCGAATCAAGGTTCGATTCAAGTCCGTAAAAGTTCAATCGCTCTTTAGTTTCTAAAACCTGATCCTGGCTATCAAGAATAATCTCAACCTTGCCCAACCCGAGAGCCAATTGGCGCTTTCCAGCACCCTTGCTTCTCCACGTGTTCATAGCCATGTGATGGTGGTATCCGCCGGCAGAAACAAATAAAGCAGCGCCACCCCAATTAAGGGTCTTTTCAAAACCTAACATCTTTACATAAAACTCCTCAGCTGCCGGAATCGAGCCGACGCTGAGATGAACATGGCCAACTTTCTTGCCTTCCTCTACTTCTCCCTCTACAAGATTCTCTTTCAAGAATTCGTTGGGATCAAGAAAAATTGTGTCCATCTCAATTGAGCCATGCGCCCAACTCCACTCACTTCGATCACGGTCCCAATAAAGCTCGACTCCGTTTCCTTCTGGATCGTTGAAATAGAAAGCTTTACTGACGAGATGATCAGCACTCCCGGTAAACGTGCCCGGATATTTTTGCGCTACTGAATACACGGCTTTTGCTAACGCAGCTTGCGATGGAAAGAGAATTGCAGTGTGAAACAAACCTGCCTCATGAGGAGAAGCATGTTTCATCATGGGTTTGTGCTCCAGAATCAGAACTTCAGTAGCTCCGTGCCCCAATACAGCGCGCCCATTGATTTCAGAGAAGAGAGTCAGACCTACGGCGTCGCGGTAATAGCGAATCATCGATTCTAAATCGGCAACCCACAAAGTTACGGCGCCCATCGAAGTATCTGGCGGCAACAATTCGGCATTGGTCATAACGGGACGATAGCAGATTTAGTTGAAAATTCAACTAAATGAAAGCCATCTAGTAGATTGTGCGCGTGTCTACCAAGCACCAACGCCTTGATTATCTAGATCTCCTAAGAGTCGTGGCACTTGGCTTTGTCATCCTTTTTCACTATCTCTTTAGCTCAATCTCTAAAGGGGGAGTCGACTCGGTTTCGCTCTCAAGCTTTGCCTCGATAGCAAAGTACGGTTACTTGGGCGTTGAACTCTTCTTCATGATCAGCGGTTTCGTCATTCTCTATTCCACAAATCGAACCGCTGGGCAGTTCGTAAAGCGAAGATTCCTTCGGTTATTCCCGATGTTCTGGATGGCAATCATTCTGATCTACCTCACGACGTTACTTCCTGTTTGGGAGAGGCCCGCGCCACCCTTCAGTAAATTCCTATGGAATCTCACAATGATCCCTACGGCATTTGGTCAGACTCGATTGGATGCAGCCCATTGGTTCTTGGTCCGAGAGCTCCAGTTCTATCTCGTTGTTGCTTTTGTCTTAGCCATTGGTAAGGGAAAGTTGTTGCCAAAGATCTTTCCCGTCTGGGCATTTGTAATCTGCATCTGGAATCTATTAAATCTTCCAGATTTCAATATCTGGTACTTCTCCGGATACTTCTCTTTGATTACTGGGGGAGCAATCATTTACTCCATTCGAGAATGGGGTTGGAATCCGCTTCGGGCCATCGGATTACTTTCCGCATATGTCGGCGCCATTGATACAAGAAATAGCATCATTCCAGTGATTGAGGATCGAAGAAATACCGACTATTCCGGCGCGGTGATTTCAATTGTAGTTACGGGGATTTTCTTACTTATGCTCTTAACATTGGTAAAGAACATTTCTCAATTCAAAATAAGTTGGATTGGTTTTGCTGGCGTAATGACCTATCCCCTCTACCTCATACATTGTCGAATCGGATTAACTATCGTTCAACGTTTCGGCAATGACGAGAATAAGTGGTTCATCTACTCAATTGCTCTTCTCCTACTTATAGGTGTTGCCTACGGACTATTGCAGCTTGAGAAAAAAGTTTTAAAGTGGCGCGTTTTCGATAGGCTAGCGAAATGACGATCTCATTAGAACGACTGCTCAAACACATGGCGTGGGCCAATCAAGAAACCATTAAGCATCTCCAAGCATTGCCTGAAGAATCTTTGAAGGCGTATGCAACTAATTCTGAGTGGTTTGTCGCTGAGATACTTCACCATATAGTGGAAGCCGCGGACAACTACGCATTTCGAATCACGGGAGAACGTCCAGAAGTACCAGGCGAGAGTATTCAAGAAATAGAGAGCATTACTGACCTAGGATTTTTAGCAAAGCAAGCCTTAGCAATTGATGCTGCGCTCTTGGAATGCATGAAGTTAGAAGATATCCAATTAGAATTCACGAACTATTCGGGAAATCTCGTAAAGAGATGGCGCTCCACAATTCTCTCCCAAGCTATTCATCATGCAACCGAACATCGCGCTCAAATTGCTTCAGCATTAGAGGCCAAAGGTTTCGCGCCGGTGGATCTTGATGAACTAGATCTTTGGTCGTATGAAATTGCGAAAGGCTAGAGGTAGGCTGAGATCATGTGTAGCAAAGTAAAGTGCAATCGTTGCGGCAAATGGACGTGGTCTGGTTGCGGCGAACACATTGATGAGGCGCTGGCGGGAGTTGCTCAAGAGCAAATCTGTACTTGTTAAAGCTCTCCTTTTTGTAGTTTCTCCAGAATTTCATCGGCCCGCTTTCGCAACTCCTCCAAATCTGAGAGTCGATCTAGTCCACGCACCTGTTGGGCAATGCGATGATTTCGGGCAAAGCCTTCACGATGGCGATCTAAGAAATCCCAATACAAAGTTGTGAATGGACAAGCGTTTTCACCGGTTCTCTTCTTGGGATCGAAATAGCAGCCCTTGCAGTAATTGGTCATGCGCGAGATATACGCACCTCCGGCTGCATAAGGCTTGGTCATCATCGTGCCACCGTCAGCATGTACTCCCATACCAATGACGTTGGGAACCATTACCCATTCAGTCGCATCGATAAAGACCTCTCGCATCCAATCAAGGAATTGTTGGGGATTGATTCCTGCAATAAGCGCAAAGTTGCTGAGAATCATTAAGCGGGGAATGTGATGTACCCATGATCGCTCTTGGATATCT
>JAPOJL010000071.1 GCA_029978425.1 Actinomycetota bacterium | reverse complement strand
ATTTTTGATTAACTGGTTCTCGGTCAGTGGCTTTTCATACAAGTTATCCACGATCCGGCGACTTTGAGGTGCTTTGAGACTTTCTAAGAAGTTGGCCATTTCAATTTCGCTTGGCTTCATATTCCAAGATTACAGTGTGGTATCCGGTTAATAATCGATACTGAGAAAATGGTGGGCGCTGAGGGTTTTGAACCCCCGACCTACTCGGTGTAAACGAGCCGCTCTACCGCTGAGCTAAGCGCCCTTCTAAATGCGTGCGCAGTCTATAACGATGCCAGCGCAGACTTGTAATCGGCAAGATTTCGCGCTTCCGCAGGGCTATTTACTACGGTCCAACGCACAATTCCGTTCTTATCGATTACAAAAGTTCCACGTAGCGCAAGTCCGCGATCTGCGTTGAATACTCCATATTTTTGTGCGACCGCACCATGTGGCCAGAAGTCAGAGAGAAGTGGGAAGTTGTATCCCTCTTTCTCTGCAAATACTTTTTGAGTGAACATGGCATCACATGAAATTGCGAGGAGTTCGACGTTATCGTTCTGGAAAACGGAGAGATCATCACGGAGCGCACATAGTTCGCCTGTGCATGTACCGGTGAATGCAAATGGGAAGAAGACAACAACTACGTTCTTCTTGCCACGGAAAGATGAGAGAGAAACCTTCTCGCCAAATTGATTTGGGAGTTCGAAATCTGGGGCTTCTTGTCCGACTGCAATTGTCATTATTTTCTTCCGCTCTTTCTGGCAACAAGTCGTGTTGCAGTCCAATCTTTTGAAGCTGGGATAGTTGAAGTGAGGCTCAACCCCGCCGTTTGTGCTGCATCTTGAATATCACTCGGCTCAACATGACCATCACGACCAACTTTGGGAGTGAGTAACCAGATTGGTCCATTCTCAGAAAGATAGGTCAAGCAGTCGACGAGTTCGTCGATGAGATCACCGTCATCTTCGCGCCACCATGTGATGACTGCGTCGACAACTTCTTGTGAATTTTCGTCTAAGAGATCTGTGCCCGTGGTTTGGGAAATTTCTTTGCGGATTGCTTCATCAGCATCATCGCCGAAGCCACGCTCTAAAACGAGAAAGCCACTTTGGATTCCCATACGGGATGCCAGTTGTCCTGGCCCCACCGGGGTACTCAATGCCTTCTCCTTCACTCTCGGGAACTCTTTTCTGCTGAAACGAGTAGGAGAAGTCCACACTTCCGCGCCGTATTACGCAACTCCGTAGCCGCTTTCGGGGAGGTTAAAACTCACACGCGCCGATTTCGCGCATTGAGCCTTGAGGCGGAAAGATAGGGCCGTGAGCCCAAGTCAGAACGAGATTAACTCCCTTCAGGACGCCCACGTCGACCAGCTCGTCGATTCCAACCCTGACGAGACCGCCGAATGGCACCAATCGCTCGACTCGTTAGTGAAACACGCTGGCCCGGCCCGCGCTCGTTATTTGATGCTCTCACTTTTCAAGCATGCCCACGAAAATCATGTGGCGCTTCCAAATCTTCGCCTTACCGATTACATGAACACCATTCCTCCAGAAAAGGAACCGAAATTTCCTGGAGATGAGTTCTTAGAACGTCGCATTCGCGCTTACATCCGTTGGAACGCAGCAATCATGGTGCACCGCGCGCAACGCCCTGGCGTTGGAGTGGGTGGACATATTTCAACATTTGCATCTTCAGCTGCGTTATATGAAGTTGGATTCAATCACTTCTTCAAAGGCAAAGAGCATCCTGGCGGCGGAGATCAAATCTTCTTCCAAGGTCATGCCTCTCCCGGAATGTATGCCCGAGCATTTCTTGAAGGACGTTTGAGCGAACATCAACTTGATGGATTTAGACAAGAACTTTCTCATCCAGGTGGCGGACTTTCGTCGTATCCGCATCCACGTCTGATGCCAGAGTTCTGGGAGTTCCCCACCGTTTCGATGGGACTTGGTCCGATAAATGCGGTTTACCAAGCGCGCTTTAATCGGTACTTACATAACCGCGGAATCAAAGACACTTCACAACAACAAGTCTGGGCATTCCTTGGCGATGGTGAGATGGATGAGCCAGAAAGCGTTTCAGCGCTAACTCTCGCCGCTCGTGAAAATCTAGATAACTTAACTTTTGTTGTTAACTGTAACTTGCAGCGCCTTGATGGTCCAGTGCGCGGTAATGTAAAAATTATTCAAGAACTTGAAGCGCTCTTCACTGGCGCAGGTTGGAATGTCATCAAAGTTGTCTGGGGTCGCGAGTGGGATCCACTCTTTGCAATGGATAACGAGGGTGCACTCGTTGATTTGATGAACAAGACTCCAGATGGAGATTTCCAGACCTACAAGGCAGAAAATGGAAAGTTTGTGCGCGATAACTTCTTCGGTCGCGATCCGCGAACAGCTGCGATGGTAGCCAATTGGAGCGATGACGATATTTGGAATCTCAAGCGCGGAGGCCATGATTATCAGAAGCTTTATGCTGCTTATCAATCAGCGATGAACCATAAGGGCCGCCCTACGGTCATCTTGGCCAAGACGATTAAGGGCTGGACTCTTGGTTCGCACTTCGAAGGTCGTAATGCCACCCACCAGATGAAGAAGTTGAAGATGGAAGACCTTCAAGCGCTACGCGATCGACTTTATCTTGAGATTCCTGATGAGAAATTAGATGAGAAGTTGCCACCATATTTCCATCCTGGAAAAGAATCCCCTGAATATCAATACATGATGGAACGTCGTAGCTCGCTCGGTGGTTCAGTTCCCAAGCGCCGTCCAATTTCTAAGCCTCTACCCCAGCCGGAAGATTCACACTTTGAAGTAATGCGCCGTGGTTCTGGCCATCAAGAAGTAGCAACCACGATGGCCTTTGTCCGCTTACTCAAAGATTTAGCAAAGGTTGAGGGCCTGGGCCATCGCATTGTTCCGATCATTCCGGATGAAGCGCGTACCTTTGGTATGGATTCTCTCTTCCCAACCATGAAAATCTATTCACCTCACGGACAGCAATACACCGCTGTTGATCGCGATCTGATGTTGTCATATAAGGAATCCACGACTGGCGTAATTTTGCATGAAGGTATCAATGAGGCCGGCTCAACTGCTTCATTCACTGCAGTTGGAACTTCATATTCAACTCATGACGAGCCGATGATTCCGGTTTATATCTTTTATTCGATGTTTGGTTTCCAACGCACCGGCGATGCTTTCTGGGCTGCTGCTGATCAGATGGCGCGCGGCTTTGTTATGGGTGCAACTGCAGGTCGCACAACTTTGAATGGCGAAGGTTTACAGCACGAAGATGGTCACTCACAACTTCTTGCATCAACTAATCCTGCTGTTGTTGCTTATGACCCGGCATATGGATTTGAACTTGGCCACATCATCAAAGATGGTCTACGAAGAATGTATGGCAAAAATTGCGAGAACATTTTCTACTATCTCACTGTCTA
>JAPOJL010000070.1 GCA_029978425.1 Actinomycetota bacterium | reverse complement strand
CGTCAGCTCCAGAAACCTCTTCTAGCGTTGATTTAAAAGCATCAATCAAATCGTGGGGCAAGTGTTTTACGAATCCGACGGTATCGCTCAAGGTGTAAACGCGACCGTCATGTGTTTCAGCGCGACGGACTGTGGGATCAAGGGTTGCAAAGAGAGCGTTTTGGACAAGAACTCCGGCATTGGTGAGGCGGTTAAGAAGCGATGATTTTCCAGCGTTTGTGTAACCAGCGATTGCAACAGAAGGAATGGAGTTACGGCGCCGTTCTTGACGCTTTGTGTCGCGCGCAGTTTTCATCTCGTTGATTTCGCGACGGAGCTTTGCCATCTTGTCACGGATACGACGACGATCTACCTCAATTTTTGTTTCACCAGGGCCGCGTCCGCCGATTCCAGCCGATCGTCCAGCCTGTCGTGAAAGTGAGTCACCCCAACCGCGGAGCCGTGGGAGTAGGTAGCTCATCTGCGCTAATTCGACCTGGGCTTTACCTTCTTTGCTCTTTGCGTGCTGAGCAAAAATATCCAAGATGAGCACAGTGCGGTCAACAACTTTTACTTTAATTCGATCTTCTAAATTTCTTAATTGCGAGGGACTTAACTCACCGTCACAAACCACGGTATCGGCGCCAGTGGACTTCACAATTCCTTTAAGTTCACTTACCTTTCCAGAGCCAATAAATGTTGCGGGATCGGGTTTATCGCGTCGTTGAATGAGGGCATCAAGAACTGTAGAACCAGCCGTTTCGGCAAGTGCTGCCAGTTCCTCCATCGAATTCTCCGCATCTTTCATGGTCCCCTCAGTCCACACGCCGACCAAGATGACTCGCTCTAATCGGAGTTGGCGATATTCGGCCTCAGAGATATCGGTAAGTTCCGTTGAGAGACCAATGACGCGGCGGAGCGCTTGGCGATCACTTAAATCTTGTTGGGTAGATTGAAATGAATCGGGGATAAAAATCTCTGAATCGTATTCAGCAGCAACATCGCGACTCTGTGCGATTAACTCATTTACTTCATCAAACTCGCGTTTATCAGACAAGAAATGGCTCCAAATTGTGTTCTGCAAGCAGGACTGCTGGACCAGTCAGAGTCGCATTGGAATGTGGGTCTATTTCAACAATCAATCGCCCACCGGGAGGATTGATAACCCACCGCGATGGAAGCTTCAAGCCTTTCTTGGCAGTGGCTGCAAGGGCGACTGCACAGGTGCCGGTGCCGCATGATCGGGTCTCGCCACTTCCCCGCTCATGTACGCGCATCTTTAACTCGTTATCACTGAGAAATTCAACAAACTCAACGTTGACGCCTTCAGGATAAGTTTCTTTTGGTCGAACTACAGGTGCATCTTTTAATTCTCCGACGTGATCCATAGATTCAACAAAGACAACAGCATGCGGATTTCCAACGTTAACGTTGTAGCCGCTCCATACCTTTCCATTGTTTGCTGCTGTTATTTCGCCATCGAGAATCTGAACTTGTCCCATGTTGACGCTAATGTCACCAGAGTCAGGAACGCTGAGATATTTCGCTCCATCGCGCGTAAGAATTGAGAAGATTCCCGAAGGTTGGTGTCCGCGATCCACAAGGTAGCGGGCCATCACGCGAATTCCATTCCCACACATTTCTGCAAGCGAGCCATCGGCATTGCGGTAATCCATGAACCATTTACCATCGCGCTTCGTAATGCGAATGAGGCCATCAGCGCCAATTCCAGTATCGCGATTACAGATCGCAGCCGTCTGTTTTGAAGAGAGATTGTTCTGATCTTCTGGATCAAAGACGATCACAAAGTCGTTCTCTGTTCCGTGGCCATAAGTGCCGATAAGCGATGAGTTCATGTATCGCTAATCGTAGATGAAACAATCTTTGTGACGAGCTCTGAAATTGGCGCTTTCTTCACCCAAGTAATGCGTTCATCTCGCGAAAACCAGGTCTCTTGGCGCCGGGCATATTGCCGCGTTGCCCGCTTTGTTTCCTCTTTCGCTTCTTCTTCTGTCATCTCTCCTTGCGCGAACTTGATGATCTGGGCATACCCCAGCGCAGCTTGCGCGGTCCGCCCTTCCAGCAGCCCTTCTCCCATCAAATCGCGTACTTCGCGCACCAAACCTTTATCCCACATCTTCTCAACGCGAAGATCGATACGTTCGTGGAGAGTTTCGCGTTCCATTACTAGTCCAAATTGGCGCGCATTCGGATACTTCGTGCTTCCGACTCGGGGCAGGTTTGCTGTGTAGGGACGGCCCGTTAATTCAATGACTTCAAGGGCGCGCACAACTCGGCGAACATTCTCTTTGGGGATTGCTGCCGCAGCTGCAGGATCTAACGTAGCAAGTCGTTCATGCATCACATCAACGCCCAGTTCTTCGGCTTGGCGGGCAATCTTTTCTCGTACTTCTGGATCGGTATCAGGAAAATTCAGATCATCAAGAATTGCTTTAATGTAAAGACCAGTCCCACCTACAACAATGGCAGGAATAGATTGTTCAAGTAACTGATCGATGAGATTACGGGCATCGTTTTGATATTGCGCAACCGAAGCTTCTTCACGTACCGAGAGCACATCGATGAGGTGATGCCGAATTCCCTTGCGCTCCTCCATCGAAAGTTTTGCAGTACCAATATCCATACCTTTGTAGAGTTGCATGGAATCAGCATTGATGATCTGGCCGCCAAGTTTTTCAGCAAGTGCTACAGCAAGATCACTCTTTCCAGTAGCGGTTGCGCCACAGATGACTATAAGTGTCATTTACCTGGGATACTTTTGAGAGTCGGAATTCCAAGCATGACTCCTGTACTTTCCGCTTCTTTCTTACGCGCTTCAAATGCATCTCCACCGCGAGTTTTGCGAGTAGAAGTAGGAGCACCATCTCCAAGAACAAAGTGAGGTTTAGCGCTACCAATTCTCACTTCCGCGATATCGCCAGGGCGAAGTCCATCGACGGAATCAAAGTGAACTAAGCGAAAATCGCGGCTTTTACCACTTGCACGCGCGCCATCAACATCGGTAACGAGAACTTCAGCGGTTGTTCCAACGACATCATTATTGACGGATTGCGAGAGCGTATTGAGATGCTCGTGGAGTCTGGTGTATCGCTCTGAGACAACCTCGGAAGGAATCTGATCGGGCATTTCGGCTGCGGGAGTTCCGGGGCGCTTTGAATATTGGAAGGTGTAGGCCGCCAAGAATCGAAGATCTGTGGTGATCTGCATGGTCTCGAGGAAATCTGCTTCGCTCTCGCCCGGGAATCCGACGATGATGTCTGTGGTGATAGTGGAGTGCGGCATTGCGCTACGAACCTTGTCGATGATTCCTTTATATCTATCAACGCGATATGAGCGGCGCATCGCTTGAAGAATTCGATCTGAACCTGATTGCAGCGGCATATGCAGATGTGGCATCACATTCGGAGTTTCTGCCATCGCTTCGATGACATCATCAGTGAAGTCACGAGGAT
>JAPOJL010000006.1 GCA_029978425.1 Actinomycetota bacterium | reverse complement strand
TTTTGCAGACAGAAGAAGGATCAGGAAGTCAGTGGCGAAGAAGGTGTACCAACGGAAGCAACGAGACCTCACGGAGAAGAAGACATTACAAATGCACAAAAAGATCTATCTTCGGGCGTCGTGGCACTTCTTGTCGCAACTGTTCCAATTTGGGCGACTCTATTTGCTCATCACACGGGTGATTCAACTGCAGCTCATCGCACCCGTATTTTTGGGATTGCACTTGGGTTAATTGGAATTGTCTTCCTTGTTGGAATTGAAACTCTAAACGACTTCGGAAATATGCGAGCCCTAATTCAAGTTCTCATTGCTTCAGCTTCATATGCCTATGCAGTAAACATGATCACGCGTAAAGCGCCCGAAACTTCCGGCGTTGCCATCAATGGAATTGCGATGGCGCTATCCACCGTAATCTTTGCACCATTCGCACTCACACATCTTCCAACAAAGACTCCCTCTAGTGAGGCGATACTTGCCACTATTGGCCTAGGCGTTATCTGTACTGCCTTTGCGTTCTGGGTCTTCTTCATTGTCTTAAAAGAAATTGGCGCTGCTCGAGCCTCACTCGTTGTTTATCCCAATACCGCAGTTGCGGTTGTGCTCGGCATCTTCTTGCTTGATGAACAACTGACTCTTGCCATTGCGATTGGGCTTCCTATGGTTTTGCTGGGCTCATACTTTGCAAGTCGCAAGCCCTCAGCTCCAGTTATTGCTGGGTAAAACCTAGCTTCGAGAGAGCCTTTGCATCACTCTGCCAATTTGGCATGACTTTGACGTGAAGTCCCAAGAAAATCTTGCCTTTGAGTTTCTTTTCAATCTCACTTCGAGCTGCAATTCCAACGCTCTTAAGTCGCTCCCCTTTTGCTCCAATGATGATTGCTTTCTGGCTATCGCGCTCAACAATGATTGATGCATGGATGTCAAAGAATGGTCGTTCACCTTCGACGCGCTTCTCTCTCTCAGAAATTTCATCAATCATGACTGCAATGGAGTGAGGAACTTCTTCAAATACATCTTCGATCGCAGCTTCTCGAATCAGATCCGCAATTTGTGTCGTGAGCTCCTGATCGGAGGTCATGTCTGCTGGATAAAACGGCGGTGAATCGGGTGCATATTTAGCGAGAAGATCAATGAGGAGTTGGACTTGGTCATCGGTCTTGGCAGATAAAGGGACTATTTCATCCCATTGAAATCCTGCATCAGTCGCTAACTTGCTGGCGGCCATCAGTTGTTCTGGCATCTCGCTCTTCTTAGCCATATCAATCATCGTAATTGCGCAGATTTTCTTCGCTGATTTATGTCCAGCAATCTCTTTTGCGATGTACAAGTCTCCCGCACCAATGGCTTCGACCGCCGGAATGCAGAGCACGATGGAATCCACCGAATCCATATTCTCACTCACCATAGTGTTAAGAGCGCCACCTAGAAGTGTTTTCGGCTTATGTACCCCAGGGGTATCAACGACAACAAGTTGGAAGCCAGGTCTTGTGACGATGCCGCGAATTGCGGTACGAGTGGTGTTTGGATGATGAGAAGTAATGACTACTTTTTCGCCAACGAGTGCGTTCACTAGCGTTGATTTGCCGGTATTAGGGCGGCCCACAATTGCAACGAACGCTGATTTATGTGTCATCAGCGCTAAGAGTACCTGTACTTTGAGAACTCACAGGCAACAACAATTCCAATGCATCTGATACAGAGGTCACGATTTCAGCGCAACGTTCCCCGATCAAGCGATGGCAACCATCACTCGAAGGAGAGGTAATCGGACCAGGAACTGCCATAACAATACGTAAAATTTCTGCAGCATCGCGTGCGGTTCGAAGCGACCCACTCCTAAATGCCGCTTCCACCACGATTGTTCCAAGTGAAAGCGCTGCGATTAACCGATTGCGGGTGAGAAATCTTTCGGGACGAGCACGAACATGTGGCATGACTTCTGAGATTAAGGCGCCTGATTCTTGAATCTCAGCGAAGAGCTTCTCGTTACCTGATGGGTAATTCACGCAAACTCCTGAAGCGAGAACAGCACACGTCACACCTTCAGCAGCGATAGAACCCCGGTGTGCATGCGTATCAATTCCATATGCGCCACCACTGATGACAGCCCACTCTCGGTCAGCAAAACCTGAAGCGAATTCACTGGCAACGCGTGCTCCATATGTAGTGGGATTTCTCGTTCCAACAATTGCGACCGCTTTTGTTGGCAGTGCGCGTCCTTTGACGATGAGCCCAAATGGTGGAGCCAGCAGATCGTTGAGAAGTGGCGGCCACTCAGGTGAATCAGGAGTGAGAAATCTAGCTCCCACAGATTCAATTTCACTATGTAATTTCTCTGCGTGATCTGCGAGTAAGAGCTCCTTTATTCGTAGCGCCGATTTCTTCTCCTTGTCGTAAGCGCCACTTTCTAGGCGATCAACGAGTCCTTCTGCGCCAAACTTCACACATTCATCGCTCCAAAAAGTTGATCCTCCCTCTATGGCGTTGAAGAGTCGGAGTCGTACATCAATGCTCATGCCACTCGCTCTGCATTGGATCGAAGATTCAATGCCGCCTCTAATTCATTTAATGTGGGCACGGTTACGCCTTTGAGATCTGCGATAGTCCACGAAAGTCGCAAGAGTTTGTGGAATCCCCGCGCAGTGATCTCCTCTTTATCCATGAGAGTATGTAGAGCGCTCATCGCTTTTGAATCAGCTCGGAATCGATTGCGTAATTGATCAGAAGGAATCTGGGAATTCAACGTGAAACCTAAGCCAGTAAATCTCTCTGCAGCTACGTGACGCCCCTTGATAACGCGAGCTCTCATTGCAGCGCTAGCTTCTCGTGGTTCAGATTGTGCCAACGCGGCTCTGGTTGGATTTTCAACGGTTAGCCGTAGATCAATGCGATCGAGAAGCGGTCCCGAAAGTCGATTGAGATATCGTCTAACTTGGATAGAAGAACATTGACAGCCTCTACCTTTTCCCGTGAATCGCCCACACGGACATGGATTAGCAGCTAGGGCCAAGATAAATCTTGCTGGAAATCGCGTGCTGCCTACTGCACGAGTGATCTCAATTGATCCAGATTCCAGAGGTTGTCGCAGTGCATCCAAAATTCCTGTGGCGCATTCAGGAGCTTCATCAATGAATAGCACGCCGTTATGCGCTAGAGAGCAAGCCCCAGGTCGAATCTGCTTAGTTCCTCCGCCCACCATTCCCACTGTTGTTGTGGTGTGATGTGGGGCTACAAAAGGTGGAGTTTTGAAATGTGATTGTTGTAGACGCTGTGTACCTGCAATGGAATGAATTGCGGCAACTTCTCTGGCTTGTAGATCATTCAATCGAGGCAAAATAGTTGGGATTCTCTCTGCCAACATAGTATTACCTGTTCCTGGGGGTCCGATCATTAACAAGTGATGGCCACCGGTAGCGGCGATTTCGAGTCCGAACTTGGCATCTTCCTGTCCCGCAACTTCCGCGAAATCTAACTCGGTTACAACTTCCTCATGAGTCAGAAGTGGAATATCTCGTGGTTGAGTAGTCCCTGTTAGCAGCGCCAAGACTTCAATAAGACTGCTTGCAGCAGTAACCGAAATGTCAGATACCAGATTAGCTTCATGGAAATTCTGCTCTGGAACGATGGCACGCTTCATTCCATGCTTAGCTGCTGAGATCAACATCGGTAAGACCCCGCGCACAGGACGCAGTGCGCCATCTAATGAAAGTTCCCCAATCAATATAGTTTTATCAAAATTCTTCTGAGCTACCTGATCAGTCGCGCTCAATATTGCGATGCTGATAGGAAGATCAAAGCCCGATCCACTTTTCGGTAACCACGCAGGTGAGAGCGAAACCGTTACTTTGGTTTGAGGCCATCTCTTCCCCGAATTGTTGATTGCCGAACGAATGCGATCGCGAGATTCATTGAGTGCAGCATCTGGAAGGCCAAGCAGTTGATAGCCCGGCAAACCTTTCGATACATCCACTTCAATTTGAACTATCTCCCCTTCAAGGCCCGTGAGAGATACACCTTGCGTCGTGGCAAGGCTCATGCAATTCCACTTCGATAATCAATGGTGATTTCGCCTGATCGACCAAGTAACACACCAGATACATCAATTCGGTAAGGAGCGCCTAACTTTTGGTGAGTAGCGAGCCACGCTAACGCAAGCCTTTGAATGCGGTGAATTTTCACTTCCGAAATCGACTCTAAAGGATCGCCGAAAGATGCGCTGGTGCGGGTCTTCACCTCAACAAAGACAATCTCTTTTTCCGGCGAAAGAAGGACAATATCGAGCTCCCCTTCTTTGATTCGCCAATTTCGATCAAGGACTTTATAGCCACGATTTTCAAGGTATCGAGCGGTGAAGTCTTCCCCGATGTTTCCAGTTCGTGCTGCACGAGCGTTCAAAGCCATTGCGAGAGATTAAGTTGAGTTGCAATCTCTTTCTGAAGGATGGTTTAGAACTGTGAAGAAAGTTAGCTGTTGATAAGAGCAGCAATATTTGCATACGAACGGCGATGGACTTCACTCACGCCAAGCTCAGATAAAGATTTTTCATGGCTCCGAGTCACATATCCTTTGTGTGCCGCAAATCCATACCCGGGATACTGTTCATCCAACTTATCCATGATTCGATCGCGATGGACTTTTGCCAGAATCGACGCAGCCGATATTGTGATTGCGACTTGATCACCTTTCCACACGGCCAGTGATGGAGCGCTCAAACCATCAATCCGGTATCCATCGGTCAGAATGTATTGCGGCTCGGTTTTCAGCGCATGGATTGCACGACGCATGCCTTCAAGGTTGGATTTATGTAGACCAATCGCGTCTATTTCAGTTGGCGAGATTTCAATGATTGCGTAGCTCATCGATTCAGAAATCACAAGATCAAAGAGTTCTTCCCGTTTCTGTGCCGTTAACTCTTTAGAATCGCGAACTTCTTTCAGCGCAACACTCTTGGGATCTTTGAGTATGAGTGCAGCGACAACAAGTGGGCCAGCACATGCTCCACGCCCTGCTTCATCAACTCCGGCAATATTGGTAATACCGGCATCGATGAGTTTTTGCTCAATCATGCAGGATTTTTTTACTTGTTCTGTTTTACATGAATTTGAGCGAGGTCTTTTCCAGCATCCAGTACTCCGAGATGCTTGAAAGGCCAAATTACAAAGAGGGCTCGGCCCGTCACTTTATCGAGCGGGACCATTCCTTTATTGGGGTCGTCAGTGTGAAAACGTGAATCTGCGCTCGCGCCACGATGATCACCCATGACCCAGATGAAACCTTCAGGGACTGTCACATCAAATTCGGAATCTGAGGGTTTATTGCCATCGTAAATATATGGCTCATCGACAGCTACCCCGTTGACTTCAAGTTTCCCATCTTTATTACAACAGAGAACACGATCGCCACCTACACCGATAACTCGCTTAATGAGATATTGCTTGGATGGATCAGGAAGCACTCCAACAAAAACGAGAGTTTCTTTAACTAATTTGCGAATCCCTGTGCTGTCGTCATATGACTCTGACAGCCAATTAGCTGGATCCCTAAATACGACAACTTCTCCACGTTTAATATCACTGTAGAGTGCAGCGAATTTGTTCACTCCAACCCGGTCATTAACTTGGAGTGTGTTCTCCATCGAACCTGAAGGAATGTAGAAAAATTGAACGAGAAAAGTCTTAACAATGATGGATAGGACAAGGGCCGATACAACAAGTATGGGCAGTTCGCGAAGGCTGGTGCCCTTCGCTTTAGGCGACATAAGAGTCGACTTTAGGAGTTTTTGGTTTCAGACTCGGCAGAAGTTTCTTCTGTCGCTGCTGGGACGGTTTCTTCCGCAACAGCCTCTTGCGTAACAGGAGCCTCTTCTACAGTTTCAACAACGACGTCTTCAACAATTGCCTCTTGAACAACTGCTTCTGGAGCTGCGTAGAGAGTTTCAAGATCATCTGCGCCACGACGTTCGCGGATCTTTGCAGCCTTGCCACGAAGATCACGGAGGTAATAAAGCTTCGCGCGACGAACTTCTCCCTTACGGACGAGTTCAATCTTTTCAATAACAGGTGCGTGGACTGGGAAAATTCTTTCAACGCCAACGCCATAAGAAATTTTGCGGACTGTGAATGTCTCACTGACGCCAGAACCTTGGCGCGCGATAACGAGACCTTGGAAGACCTGGATACGGCTCTTATTACCTTCAACGACGCGGACGTGAACTTTCAGTTCATCGCCGGGGCGGAAATTAGGTAGGTCCTTACGGAGGGAGGCGGCATCTACCGCATCAAGCACGTTCATGGTTTGTCCTAACAATTAGTCTCTACGCTTAACGCTCAATAACTCGGCGTATCTTGCCACACCTCCTCCCGAAGCGCTAAATCGCAGGTCTAGTACGCCTGACCAGCCCGAATCTGGGCGCTGAGCGCAGGATGAAGCGCTGGCCCGGCCACTATCACCATGTTCTTCTCTCCATTCCAGATTCCCTTATCGATGGAGATCATCGCGCCAGCTTCAGTGGCAATCAAACCTGCAGCGGCATAATCCCATTCATTAACGCCTGCTTCAAAATAGGCATCAAGCGATCCGCTTGCAACATGACACATATCTACTGCGCAGGCACCCAATCGCCGTAAATCTCTAATCTCCGGAAGTAATCGAGCAATAAGTGCTGCTTGGATTTTTCTTTTCTCAAGATCATATGCAA
Source organism: Actinomycetota bacterium (assembly GCA_029978425.1). The sequence continues at coordinate 11,316 of JAPOJL010000006.1, read as the reverse complement.
AACCTGAACCCACGAGTGCTCTATTGAGAGCAACAGGATCGTTACATTTAATGGGATTTCCATTAAGAAATGCCCCACCGCCGCGATGTGCTTTCCAAAGAGATTGCGTTGAAGGTGAATAGACAACTCCAGCTAAACCTCCGTCTCTGTCTTTGGCGGCGATACTGATGCACCATCCTGGAATGTCGTAAAGATAATTAACGGTTCCATCAATCGGATCTATAACCCACGTAACTCCCGATTTACTCTCGCGATTTGCTCCTTCCTCGCCAATCAGACCATCATCAGGACGAGCGGCAAGAATTTCACTGACAATCAACTTTTCACTTTCATGGTCCATCTGCGTAGCAAAGTCAAAGACTCCACTTTTTTCATCTAAATCAAATTTTGAAGGTCGATTAACAAGAAGTGACCCAGCCTTTAGCGCGATTGATTCTGCAAGATTGAGTAATTCAAAAGCTAAAGACATATCCCAATCTAATCACAATTCTTTACGAACAAGTACACTCGCATCATGTTGACCTCCTATAAACGGCTATTTGCTATTCCTGGAGGTTGGAATTTCTCATTGGCAGGCTTCATTCTTCGTCTACCGATTTCGATGCTGTATTTAGCAATTGTGTTATTTGTCGTGGCCGAGACCGACTCCTATTCACTTGCAGGAGCGATCTCGATGGTCTCCTCAATCGTGTTGGCTGTTGCAACGCCGCTCTGGTCCCGAGCAGCCGATCAATTTGGACAGAACAAAATCCTCTCAATTACTGCGCCCATCCACATCATCTTCTTGGGTCTCTTTGTATATTTCGTAAAGACAGATGCTCCAGTTTGGAGTTGGTTTTTCTGTGCCATCGTCTTTGAATCCTTTGTTATTGGTTCAGGACAGATGGTTCGACGTCGTTGGATTCATGTCATAGGCGATGACCGCAAACTAATCGACACCGCCTACTCGTTTGAAGCTCTGGTTGATGAGATCATCTTTACAACAGGCCCTGTTATCGCAACTCTTGTTGCGTCGTATTTCATGCCAGAAGCATCTATTTTTACCGCCATGGGTTTCTTAATTGTCGGAGCCTTAATCTTTCTCACTCAGAAGCGAACTGAACCTCCCGCACATCCAAAAGAGCCGGGCGATGATCACTCACTTCTCATTCGAGATCGATTCATTCAGGCACTTTTTATTCCCATGATGATGTGTGGGGCTTTCTTTAGTTCAACAGGCCTAGTTATTGTGGGATATCTCGATGATTTTGGAACACGTGAATACAGCGGATTCTTTATTGCAATCTGGTCTCTCAGTTCCGGGCTCTCAGCTTTCGTTAGTGGATCAATTCATTGGAAGATGAATGAAACTCGTCGCTTTCTATACTCGCTCGTCGCGCTCTTTGTCTTAACTGTTCCAATCGTTATGGCTGCATATTTCTATGAAGGCAATCTCTTTATGTTGGCAATTGCGCTCTTTCTTAATGGCCTTGCCATTGCACCTATCCTTACAGCTGGATTTGCAGTAGCTGAAAGATCAGTAAGCCCCAAACGCACCACAGAAGTGTTAGCTTGGGCTATCGCCGCATTGAATCTTGGTGGAGCAATCCCCACAGCAATTACTGGCTACATCATTGACACATTTGGCTCATCTGTCGCATTTATTGTTCCACTGGCATGTATGGCAATTTCATTGCTCTCGCTACTTCCTTTTTTCGGATTGTGGCGTCGCAAACTCCATCAAATACCAGCGTAGGTTCCCTTAAAACCAGACTCTTGTATGGCAATCTTTACCCGTGACTGAATTGCGTTTAGTTGGCCGTACCGACGATGGTGACCACATCGAGATGGTTGATAACGATGGGAATAAATTTACGGTTCGCCTCTCCGATTCACTCCGTTCCGCAGTCAATGAGCGTCGTCTAACGCCAGTCGTTGATGCCGCCCCACAGTTTTCAATTAAAGAGATTCAAGCGCGTTTGCGCGCCGGCGAAAGCTACGCCGAAGTTTCACGAATCTCAGGTCTCTCCCTAGAGAAGATTGAGAGATATGCCAGTCCCATTCTTCAAGAACGAGCATGGATCATCGAACTTGCAGAAAAATCTTCACCTAAAGGAACATCGCTTCCACTCTCCGAATTAGTTATTCAGCGACTCGCACCTCGTGGCGTCAATATGAATCAGATTTCTTGGAACACGTGGCGCCTTGATGATGGAACATGGCATTTAGTGTTGAGTTACCCATCTCGTGAAGGACAATCCGAAGCAACCTGGACTTTCGATTCCAACAAACGAACACTCGTATCAAAAGATGATGGCGCTCGTTGGATTAACGGCGAAGAGCTACCCGCGAAACAGCCACCTCGCCAAGACCGTATGAGTGATCATGGTGTTCTCTTTCCTGTTGAAGGAGAAACGCCACAACCACCACGACTTGTCGCAGTTCGAACTGACCCTATGGTTAATGACGAGCCGAGTGAAGTTAAAGAGATTGCACCTGACGCCAAGAAAGATGGCGTTACCAAGAGGATTTCTATCCCGTCATGGGATGACATCATGTTTGGACGAGGCAAGAAAAAGGATGAAGACGAAGAAGATTAGAGAGTCTTCGTTAGTAGCGGAATCGCTATCTCTGGTTCAGTAACTCCTCCATGGTGCCCGACCATCGCGAGCTGAAACTCTTCTCGATCCGGTTCTACAAGAATGAACTCACCATTGGCAATAACGATCAAATCACCAATACGTTCGAGATTTTTCTCAGACACTGTTGGTCCAAAAAATCCTTGATTGACTGACTCTTCACGAGTCAATACTTGCACTTTCTCCCCAAAGAATTCTTCCCATTGTGATTTTGTCTCAGCAAGCGCTCCATTCCTTACATACAAATAGCGAACTCTTGGTTCTCCCCCGAGCAGCTCAACATTCTGTAATAAGTCATTATCTTTCCCAAGAACGCAGAAGTCATCTCGATTAATCATTCCATGATCTGCCGTTATCCAAAGTCTCGTACCAAGAGGCAAGTTCTCAAGAAGCTTAGTGATGAGCTCGGCTGCTTTTGCCATGGCAGCATGAAAGCGCGGTGAGCCGATGCCATCGCGATGGGAAGCATCATCGACATCATTGATATAGACATAAGCAAATGAACGCTCTTGCGATAACGCTAATTTAGTTTCAGTCACCATCTCATCAACCAGATTCGCACCATGATAGGTAGCACCTCGTAGAGCTGCTCTGGTAAAACCAGTCTCTTCGTAACGCTTTGCTGCAATATGTGAGACGCTGATTCCCTCTCTCTTCCCACGTTCAAAGAGAGTTTCTTCTGACTGCCAGATATATGGATCAACACGTTCATCCCACTTCAGGGCATTTAACAAACGTTCCGGAGTCCCACTATGTGGCACGCGCATCGTGTAACCAACCATTCCATGTCGGCCCGCAGCGTTTCCTGTGCCAAGTGATGTCAGGCTAGTTGAAGTCGTAGAGGGAAAAGTTGCCTGTAGTGAAGAGAAGCTGGTGAGCTGATTGAAAATTGGTTGGTTCTGAAGTGAAAGTTGTAAGGCGTTCATTCCCATTCCATCAACAAGAAGTATGCATTCTCGCTGCGCAGGATTATTCGGAATTTCAAGGATATTCGAAGTACCAGAGAGCCCAAGTGTGGCGAAGACTGATTGTGATAAGTCTGAGAGCAAGTAGGCCACGCACCTATCTTTCCAGTAATCTTCCTTTTGTGATCCACTATTCATCTGAGGTGAAGACCGCGCTGGAAAACAAGGCGCCTATCGTGGCTCTCGAATCCACAATCATCAGCCATGGTCTTCCTCGTCCAACCAATATCGAGGTGGCCACTCAAGTAGAAGCAATTGTCAGAGAAAATGGCGCGACACCTGCGACGATTGCTGTCATTGACGGAGCTATCCACGTTGGACTCAACGAGAGCGCGCTTCAAAGAATTGCAACAGATACCAATATCTCCAAAGCTTCGATACGTGATCTCCCTATTGTGATTGCAAAGAAGATGAGCGCTGCCACAACAGTTGCAGCTACATCACATATCGCTCATTCTGCTGGCATCGCGATCTTTGCTACGGGTGGACTTGGTGGTGTTCATCGCGGTGCGCAAGAGACGTGGGATGAATCAGCAGACCTTCATTCGCTGGCAAATATTCCTGTGATGGTGGTAAGTGCGGGAGCAAAATCCATTCTTGATGTCGCTGCAACGCTAGAGCGACTTGAAACTCTATCGGTCCCCATCATTGGTTTTCAGACTAACAAATTCCCAGGTTTCTATCTCTCTGACTCTGGCTTTGAACTCGAGTATCGCGCTGACTCGCCCGAAGAGATTGCCAAGATCTTGAGCGCTCGGCATCAAGCAAGAATCACTCACTCTGGCATGGTGGTTGCAAATCCCGTGATTCGCCAGATGGATCCGGTATTGCACGCACAGACACTTGCAGATGTATTGGCTGCTGCCGAACGCGAGCAGATTAAAGGCAAAGCAGTCACGCCATTTTTACTTGAATATTTCCACTCCCACACCAACGGTGAGTCACTTCGGGTGAATATCGAGATCATAAAATCCAATGCGGCTCTTGCTGCTCAGATTGCAGTAGCCGCACAATAAGATGGCTCGCATTCTCTGCATCGGCGATGCCATGCTCGATGTCGTTGTGCTTATCGATTCAGAAATTCACTACGGAAGCGATACGCCAGCCCACATCACTACGCATGGCGGTGGAGCTGCTGCGAATACTGCAACCTGGATGGCTCATGAAGGCCACCAAATATTCTTTGTCTCACGCATTGGTAATGATGCAGCCGGTAGCGCAGTCCTATCGGAGTTAGATGCTTGGCAGATAGAACATAAAGATATGAGTCACATCAAAGGTAAAACTGGCGTTGTTGTAGTGATTGTTGATGAAACGGGACAGCGCACAATGTTTCCTGATTCAGGCGTTAACTCAGGACTTGGCGTTGATGATCTCCCGCCACTTGAAGACTTTGATGCTGCCTTCCTCTCTGGATACTCATTGTTTAATCCGCACTCAACCCCAGGAGTCTCAGAGATCATCGCTGAAATTAAGAGTGCAAAGATTCCGCTCTTCTTTGATCCTGCATCAGTTGGAACGATGGCTCACTTCAATCGTGATCGAGCCCTATCGTATTTGAAGCAGATGGATGTAATTCTCCCTAACGAAGAAGAGGCTTTGTTTCTTACTGATCAAAATGACATTGAGGCTGCCATTCAAGATTTACAGAAGCACTGTCCCGTCGTAGTTGTAAAACGCGGTGATAAAGGCGCGATGGCAGTTGGGCATGGTTCTACAATCATTACTTCACCAGTCGACAAAATCGATCCTCTTGATACCACAGGAGCTGGAGATGCCTTCGCAGCAGGCTTCATTCCACAATGGATTGCTTCGAAAGAATTACGAGAAGCAATGGATGCTGGTAATGAATTAGCCCGTCAATGTGTCGCAATTATCGGAGCGAGACCGAGCGTCAATACCCAGTAAATCAACCATTCATTGGCAGAATCACGCCATGGCAAAGGCAGATGCAAAGGGAACAACAGGATCGAAGAAGAAGGTAGTTGGTCCTAAGCCCGGCGAATTTCCCGGCAAGATTGTTGATGTTGATGTCTCATCAGAGATGTCTGATTCCTTCTTGGAATATGCCTACTCTGTTATTTACTCGCGTGCGCTACCTGATGCACGTGATGGATTAAAACCTGTTCATCGTCGCATCTTGCATCAGATGTCTGAGATGGGACTTCGTCCCGATAAAGGACATGTAAAGAGCGCGCGAGTAGTGGGCGAAGTGATGGGTAAATTGCACTCACACGGTGATGGCGCGATTTATGACGCGCTCGTTCGTATGGCTCAGAACTTCTCAATGCGATTACCACTCGTTGATGGTCATGGAAACTTTGGATCACTTGATGCTGGACCTGCGGCGATGCGTTATACCGAGGCGCGTCTTGCCAGTTCAGCTCTTCTTATGGTCGAAGAGACAGATGAGAACACCGTTGATTTTGGCGCCAATTACGATGGCCAAATTTTAGAGCCACTCGTTCTGCCTGCTGCTTTCCCTAATCTCCTCGTTAATGGTGCAACCGGAATCGCAGTTGGAATGGCCACCAATATGGCTCCTCATAATCTTGGCGAAGTCATCGCAGCTGCAAAACATCTGATTGAAAATCCCAATGCAACTCTAAAACAACTTATGAAATTCGTTCCTGCCCCTGACTTCCCTACTGGTGGAACCATCATCGGCAAAGAAGGCATCCTCGAGGCGTATCAAACTGGTAAAGGCGCATTTAAAGTTCGCGCCAAAGTTGAAACTGGAAAAGTCACGACCCGCAAACAAGGTATCACTATTACAGAATTGCCATTCAACATCGGACCTGAAAAAGTTGTTGAGAGAATCTCTGATCTCGTTAAAGCCAAGAAGATTCAGGGTATCTCCGATATTGTCGATCTTACCGATGGACAATCTGGAACGCGCGTTGTCATTGAACTTAAGAATGGCTTTGAACCTGATCAGGTTCTCGAGAATCTCTTCAAACTCACACCACTGGAAGATGCTTTCTCCATCAATGCGGTTGCGCTCGTTAACGGGAAACCTAAGACCCTTGGACTTAAAGAGCTTCTTCAAGTCTTTGTTGATCACCGTATCGAAGTGGTGACACGACGCTCTAATTTCCGCAAAGATAAAGCTGCGGCTCGTCTCAACCTTGTTGATGGACTTCTGAAAGCCATTATTGATATCGACAAAGTAGTGAAGATTGTTCGCGGCAGCGATGATGCGAATGAAGCAAAGGCTGCACTCATCAAGAGCTTTAAGCTCACCGATGAGCAGGCCACCTACATTCTCGATATGCCGTTGCGACGCCTCACGAAAATGTCGAAGATTGAGCTCGAAACTGAGCAGAAGGAATTGAAGTCGACAATCTCGAAATTAACTGCGCTACTCAAGAGTGATGAAGCGCTCCGCAAACAAGTAGCAGATGAACTGACTGAGGTTGAAGCTAAATACGCTACCCCGCGGCGTACTCTTATCGCTTAACGTTAATTGCTTAAGCGTCGATTCTCTCGCGATCAATATCTGCCGTTGCAATAAAGTCTTTACGCGGTGCAACCTCATTGCCCATCAATAACTCAAACATCTTCTCCGCTGCGGCAGCATCTTTAATGGTGATGCGGCGCAGTGTGCGATGGTCTGGATCCATCGTTGTTTCGCGAAGCTGGTCGGCATCCATCTCGCCTAGGCCTTTATAGCGCTGGAGCGGCTCTTTCCAACGTTTACCTTGCTTCTTGAGATCTGCAAGAAGTTTCTTCATCTCATCATCAGAGTAGGTGTAGTGAACTTCGCCTTTCTTGCCACCGCCGCCCATGACTTCAATACGGTGTAGTGGCGGAATTGCAGCGAAGACTCGACCATCGTCAATGAGAGGCTTCATGTAACGATAAAGCAAAGTCAGCATCAGACAGCGAATGTGTGCACCATCAACATCGGCATCGGACATCAGGATCACGCGTCCGTAACGAGCATCATCAAGCGTAAATGATTTTCCAGAACCCGCTCCGATGACTTGAATTATTGCTGCGCACTCGGCGTTATCAAGCATCTGCGAGAGTGAAGCTTTCTGCACATTGAGAATCTTTCCTTTGAGAGGAAGGATTGCTTGATATTCAGAATTTCGCGCTGCCTTAGTGGTTCCTAGAGCAGATTCACCTTCCACGATAAATAACTCGGTGCGCGAGACATCTTCAGAGCGGCAATCCGATAATTTGGCTGGAAGAGAGGAGCTCTCTAACGCATTCTTACGCCGCTGCAATTCTTTGTGGGCGCGAGAGGAGATGCGAGTACGGGAAGCGTTTGCCACCTTCTCGAGGATGAGCAGACCATTAGCTTTATCGATTCTTTTTGTGGTGGTAAAAAAGCGCTTGAGTTCATCAGAAACTACTTGTTGCACAATCTTGGTAACTGCAGGAGTTCCAAGAACTTCTTTGGTCTGGCCTTCAAACTGAGGTTCCTGCATCCGCACAGTTACAACAGCGGTTAAGCCTTCGACTATGTCATCTTTAATGACATCTTGTTCATTCTTCTTAAGCACGCCTTTGGCACGGAGGAATTCGTTAAAAGTTTTCGTCAGAGCTCGCTCAAATCCTTGGACGTGCGTTCCGCCTTTAGGAGTTGCAATGATGTTCACAAAGGAGCGGACTGTGGTCTCGTATCCATTGCCCCACTTCACCGCGATATCAACATCCATATCGCGCTCAACTTCTTGAGGCTCGAGATGGCCTTTGTCATCGAGGACCGGGACCGTCTCTTGATAATGACCCTTTCCGGTTAGACGGATGACATCGCCAACCGCCTCATCGGGTTGGATGAAATTGCAATACTCAGAGATTCCACCTTTATGGAAGAAGGTCTCGGAAGTCTTCTCCTTTGTGCGATTGTCATTAACAATCAAAGTTAAGCCAGGAACGAGATAAGAGGTTTGGCGCGCGCGGGTGTAGATCTCTTCTAAGTCATATTGCGCATCTTTAAGGAAGATCTGTTTATCAGACCACCACTTAATTCGAGTTCCGGTAACTTTTGAGGAAACTTTCCCTATAACGCGGAGCCCTGATTGCGGCTCAAATGTTGCATTAGGGCCATCGCCATCAAAGATTCCAGCTACGCCACGTTTAAAGGACATCCAATAGATTTTTCCATCGCGATCAACTTCGACATCAAGACGCGATGCAAGAGCATTAACTACAGATGCGCCGACTCCATGGAGTCCGCCAGTGGCAGCATAAGAGCCACCACCAAATTTTCCGCCCGCATGAAGTTTTGTCATCACGACTTCAACGCCCGTGAGTCCAGTCTTTGGTTCTTTATCTACGGGAATACCGCGACCATCATCATGGACCTCAATTGATCCATCTTTCTCTAAATTAATCTCAATCTTCTTGCAATAACCGGCGAGTGATTCATCAACCGCGTTATCGATAATTTCCCATAAGCAGTGCATAAGCCCGCGTCCATCGGTGGAGCCGATATACATTCCGGGACGCTTACGAACCGCATCAAGCCCTTCAAGAACTGAGAGGTCTTTTGCGGAATATGATTTTTCGACGCTGCGATTTTCTCCGTCTGCCACGATGCGCAAGGGTATCTATCTCACCAATTGAGCAGCGTGTTACGCGCCGAGCAGCCTGAGAATATGTCGATAATTTCACAAAATATGGCAAGAATCTGAAAAAAATTCGATTTTGACCTGCGGGGAATAAGTCATAGGTGGTTTGATGTTCCACTGTAAGTACTTGCGCTCCCGCAAGCATCACGAAAGGCAGGCTAGAAATGACCGAGAATGTAGTACTCGATTCCACGCCGCTTAATGCCCTCGATCGTTGCGATCGTTGTGGCGCGCAAGCATATGTTCGCGCAGTTATGGCAAATGGATTCGAATTACTCTTCTGTGGTCACCACGCCAAGAAATATCAAGATGGTCTTGCCGAAGCAGCAGCTCGTATTGATGACGAGACCTCTCGCCTTATCGAAGAATCAGCGGCGCAATAATCCTTGAGACCAAACTTGGTCTCCCTGTTCTTGCCTCTTCCTTATCTGCGATACCACTCAATTTCACCATGCTGTTAACGGCTATATATCTCAATGGTTCTGGTTCCCATTTACGAATCTTCTTATTCACAAAGTGAAGATTGGTTAAATCATTCTTCTGCCCTGTAATCACATGGGCGAGAATTTTGCTAGCCAAGTAACTCATCGTTACGCCATCACCGGCATATCCACCTAGCCGTCCAAAGCCACGAGAGAAATCAAAGTGCACGTAAGGTTCCCAATTACGGGTAATTGCAACAGCCCCGCCCCAAGCATGGGTAAATTTCACATCGCGCAGCGCAGGAAACCAGGATTGAGCTAAATTTCGCAGACTTTCATGGACAGAATCTGTCATTTCTTTTGCAGGAATTAGTCTGGAGTTAAGTGGATACGTGGCGCCACGTCCACCAATCGCTAAACGATTATCTGCGGTGCGCTGGGCGTAATTGATGAGATGCGATCCCTCAGCAAAAGTGAAGCGTGAATCAACCCCGATTTCGCGCCATTGCGCATCAGTTAAAGGTTGCGTTGCGACCATCAAGGAATAGAGCGGTATGAACTCTCTTCGATGGTCGCCAAATACCTCAGTTGCTTGAATGACGATTGGGGCGCTTACAAGGGAGCTATTCGCGAGCACTCCATCCACGGTGGCGGTGGCATACACGCTTTCGCAGATTGTTACGCCTTTAGCAAGAAGATATTTAGAAAGTCCTTGTACAAGACCAATTGGATTGATTGTTGCGCACTCGGGATTGAAAAGTCCTCCGCGGGCATCGCGAACTCGAATCATTTCTTCGAGCTCACTTTTCTCTTTCCAGATATGTAAATCATCTTGGGAATCTTTAAGGCGGCGTTCTTGGGCGATGTTTCTGGCAAACATCACCGTTCCTGATTTCACAAAGTTTGCTGCTGGCGCGTTCTTCGCAGCAAATTCGCCAATCTCATCGATAGCACGCGTTATCGCGCTAAAGAGCGCTGCCGTCTTCTCTTTGCCATGGCGCTTTTCTAGCGTGGAGCGATACACGGGATAGTCAGAGGAAGCCCATCCCCCATTGCGTCCACTGGCACCAAAACCAATTCGCTGCGCTTCAAAGATTACGATTGATAGATCAGGATTAAATTTCAGTAAGTGATAAGCAGACCAGAGTCCCGAGAATCCACCACCGATGATTGCTACATCGTAGGAATCTGAGTGGCTCGAAGAATAAGAAATCTCGCTCGAGGAATCTGCCCAGAGCGAGTTATTCGGCTTGGAATCCTGCTTCGCGGTGTGAGCCATCGCAGAATGGTTTCTCTTTGGAGTGACCACAACGGCAGAGTGAGAAATTCTCTTTAGTTTCGATGACATTTCCATCAGCATCAACAAAATCAGCAGCGCCAGTGACGCGGATTGACCCGTTTGGCTTTACAAAAATCTTGGGACGATCTGACATGGATAACTCCTTAGTTGGACGAATTAATCTAGGTAATCGCGGAGAACTTGTGAGCGCGATGGGTGACGGAGCTTGGACATCGTCTTGGACTCAATCTGGCGGATACGCTCACGTGTAACGCCATAAACCTTGCCGATTTCATCGAGAGTCTTAGGCTGGCCGTCGGTTAGACCGAAGCGCATCGCTACAACGCCTGCTTCACGCTCAGAGAGAGTGTCAAGCACAGAGTGAAGCTGCTCTTGAAGCAATGTGAATGAGACCGCATCGGCAGGAACGATCGCTTCAGAGTCCTCAAT
>JAPOJL010000069.1 GCA_029978425.1 Actinomycetota bacterium | reverse complement strand
CAAGAAGTCGAGTGCGAAGAAATCACCTGCAAAGAAAGTTGTTGCGAAGAAAGCCCCCGTCAAAAAGGCTCCCGCTAACAAAGCGCCAGTAAAAAAGGCTCCTGTAAAGCCAGTTCTTGCAAAGAAAGCTCCAGCCAAGAAGCCCACTGAAATTATCAAAGGCGCACACAAAACTGCGCTCACCAGCTCCACCGCCAAAGGCGGCGCTACAACTATCTCGGTTTACAAACCAGAAGTTGAAGCAAGTGACATTGTCGTTGTCGAAGAGAAGCGTTTAGTTCTACCTCCTCCAGTTCGTAAACCAAAACCTGGAAAGAAAGCGCCAGCGCTTAAGCCAATAAAAGCTGCCCCTGCGCCATTTGTGAGTGAAGGCGAAGAGAGTTGGACGGCCACTGAATTGAAAGCAATTCGAAGCGAACTTGCTAAGGATCTGGTGCGACTCAAGAAAGAGTTAGAAGAGATTGAATCCGAGATGGATGATCTGATCGAAGCCTCAGGCGTGGGCGCTGGCGATGACCAGGCCGATGCTGGTGCCAAGACTTTTGAACGCGAACATGAAATCTCGTTGGTCTATAACGCTCGAGATATGGTGCTGCAAACTGAGCGCGCTCTCGATCGCATTGATACAAAGACGTATGGCCGTTGTGAAGATTGCGGCAGCGCAATCGGCAAAGCGCGTCTCCAAGTATTTCCGCGCGCAACTCTTTGCATGTTATGCAAACAGAAGGAAGAGCGCCGATAACGTCGTCACGTGCACATCGCGCGCGACGACTTTTCATCATATTCGCGACGGTAATTTTCGCCCTCGATCTGATCTCGAAGAATTGGGCAGTTTCCTATCTTCAATTTCGCGAACCAATTCGCGTGATTGGTGACTTTCTCAAGCTAACTTTTGCAACGAATCCCGGGGCAGCGTTTAACTTTGCAACAGATGCAACCCTCATACTCTCTACGCTCAAACTCTGCGTTGCTGCTTTCCTTATTTATTACATGCGTAAGGTCACCAATGCACAATGGGCGATGGCTTTGGGCGCACTTCTTGGTGGCGTAGTGGGAAATCTCTGGGATCGCGCGACCCGTGAGCCTGGAAATTGGCGCGGTGAGGTCATCGATTGGATCGAACTACCAAATTGGCCGGTATTTAACATCGCAGATTCTGCGATTGTTTGCTCCGGAATATTCATGACCTGGCTAGCGATGCGCAATATCCAGCCCATTCGTCACGACGAAAATAACGACTTCCATCACGAGGATAAGAAATGAGTGGTGAGCGCGAACGGCGCGCCATTCTTATCTCTGAAGAGTTCAACGGTGAACGCGTAGATAGCGCACTTGCCAAGATTCTTGAACTTTCACGGAGCGTTGTTGCTGATTTATTAAATGCAGGAGATGTGCTGCAAGGAAAGAAACCTTTATCAAAGTCAGATCGCCTTCAAGTAGGAGATCGTCTTACCGTGATCATGCCAGCTCCTTATGATCCTTTGGAACTTAAGCCAACCCCGATTGAAGAGCTCGATATTGTTTACTATGATGCGGATGTCGTTGTGGTGAATAAACCAGTGGGATGTGCAGCGCATGCGAGCCCTGGTTGGACCGGGCCAACGGTCGTGGGTGCCTTAATTGCGCGCGGATATCGCATCTCAACTTCTGGGCCGCAAGAGCGTCAAGGAATTGTTCAGCGACTTGATGCAGGAACCTCAGGTTTAATGTTGCTCGCCAAAAATGAGAATTCATATGTCGCAATGAAGAATCAATTTCGCAATCGCACTGTAAAAAAGGTTTATCACACATTAATTCAAGGTCATATTGATCCAAGCGAAGGAACAATTGATGCTCCAATCGGAAGACATCCGCGAGAGGATTATCGATTTGCTGTTGTTGCAGATGGAAAGCCGAGCGTTACCCACTATTCGTTGATCGAGTATTACTCGAGCGCCTCATTGCTACGCGTTGAGTTAGAGACGGGTCGCACCCACCAAATTCGAGTCCACTTCAATGCGCTTCGCCATCCTCTTGTAGGAGATCTGGCGTACGGAGGAGACCCGGTTTTGGCTGCGAAACTTGAACTGAAGCGGCCATGGCTTCATGCAATCGAACTCACATTCAATCAGCCCTCAACTGATGAGCTCATCACACTGAGCGCGCCACTTCCCGACGACCTCAAACGCGCCCTCGAGTTGCTCTCGGTCAAGTGAGTGCGGGGGAGTAATCTCGCCGACCGTGAGTAAGGGTTTCGTTCATCTCCATGTCCACACCGAGTATTCGATGCTCGATGGAGCTGCGCGCGTTGAAAAACTTGCCCAAGAAGTAGCTCAATCAGGCGATGGCGCGATCGCCATGACAGATCACGGAAACGTTTTTGGCGCTTTTGATTTTTATAAAACCATGAAGAAGGCGGGCGTAAAGCCCATCATTGGTATTGAAGCGTACGTTGCGCCTGAATCTCGTTTTGATAAGAAGCGGGTGAAGTGGGCCGAAGGCGGAGAAGATGATGTCTCTGCTGGTGGTGCATATACACATATGACCATTCTTGCGGAAAATAATGTAGGACTATCAAATTTATTTAAGCTCTCATCATTGGCATCTCTCGAAGGCTTCTACTACAAGCCGCGCATGGATAAAGAGATTCTTGCTCAATACTCTCAAGGATTGATTGCGACAACGGGATGTCCAGGTGGAGAGATTCAAACGCGCATTCGCATGGGTGCTTATAACGAAGCGCGAGCCGCAGCGGCTGCATATAGAGACATATTTGGTGCCGACAATTACTTCGTTGAAATTATGGATCATGGGATAGAGATTGAACAACGAGTCAAAGATGACCTTCTCAAATTAGCTAAAGAGTTAGGTTTGCCGCTTCTTGCGACCAACGACTTGCATTACACATATGCCGCAGACTCCAAGCATCATGAAGCGTTGTTATGTATTCAGACTGGTTCGACTCTGGCGGAAGGAAAACGGTTCAAATTTGATAGCAATGAGTATTACTTAAAAGATGCCGCAACTATGCGCCGTATCTTTAAAGATATTGAGAGCGCCTGCGACAACACGCTCCTCATTGCCGAACGCTGCGATGTCACATTGAGAGAAAATGAAAACCTCCTGCCTAAGTTCCCAGTTCCCTCGGGCGAAACTGAAGATTCTTGGTTAGTGAAAGAGGCCGAACGAGGTCTGGCGACAAAATTTCCTGAAGGTATAACTGAGGAACATAAAGCGCGTTTACATTACGAACTTGGCGTGATGACGAAGATGGGCTTTGCTGGTTACTTCCTTGTTGTCGCCGACCTTGTTGCTTATGCCAAGAGTCAAGGAATTCGCGTTGGTCCTGGGCGTGGTTCTGCCGCAGGGTCACTAGTTTCATATGTATTGGGAATTACTGCTCTTGATCCGATTGCTCATGGCCTGCTCTTCGAGCGCTTCCTCAATCCGGAACGTATTTCGATGCCCGATATCGATCTAGATTTCGATGAAAGACGCCGTGGCGAAATGATTCGATATGCCACTAATAAATATGGTGAAGATCGAGTCGCTCAGATCATTACTTACGG